>CAZBMS010000037.1:0-13360 GCA_964493125.1 uncultured Dehalococcoidia bacterium
AGTAGGGAGAGGCGGTTCTTGGCTAGCACCATTATATGCTACCTCCGCAGGTTTAACCCGCTGTTATGAAATAATTACTTACTGCTAATATGGCATGGGCCATGCATGCTTCTTCCTAAAAATACGAAGCATCCGTAGCTGAAATGCTAGCATTCAGTCAGGGAAGTGTCAAGCGCCCCAGCTATCAAAAAGGGATTTATTTGCCTAGGTAATTCCCTGTTCTGTCAAATATTCATGAAGTCTTTCAATCGTTTTTCTGTTTTGATCAAGTGGGAACCCATCAACCGCGTAAGTCTGTTCTACTTTGAATCCATCAACTGCCCCAGCGTCGACCATTTGCTTTATTACCGCTATTTCTTCATCGGGTGTTGGGAGTACATTACGCTTGGCCAACAGTGAAAGCCCCGCTATTAAGCCTGAAGCACCCCAATTAGATACACTGGCAAGGATTAATTTGTCTGTAGCGACAACAGTTGGTTCGTTTGGAAGACTATCTACGCCAGGGATATGTTCTAAGAGCTTTCCCATGCCAATTTCGTTTCCACCGTCACCGATTCCGACAGTCGCGTTATGGTTTAAGACTATGTAGTCAATCTTCGCGTTATATTCTGAAATGTCGACGCCGCGGACATTGAGATATTCTCCTTTGTGTGTCATTCCGCAACGTTCTGTTGAAATTACAACGGAAGGGTTTAGTTTTCCTAATAAATCCTTCGCATATTTTTCGCTTGAAGTAGTGTCGCTTAACGGAAATTCGATTACTTCGCCACCGCCTTCCAGATTTTCATATAACGATGAGCTAAATTTGTCCGTTACCTGAGTTACCTGGTAGCCTAATTTTTCTAACGCTTTTCCTATGAAATAGGCACCTGGCGGTCCATCTGTTTCAGACGCCATGGCTCCCAGTATAAAGAAACCGCTTATAACCAGAGCGTGACCGGGGTTATCAAGTATTAGTTGGGCTGCATCTTCACAAAAGTTTTCAGGTAGGTGCCCACGTAATTTTGATATCCCACGTTGATCATTGTCTAGGATAATATCCTCTATTTTGGACATGTTAATTCTCCTGGCTGTGTCGTAAGTCGTGTTTATAAAAGGGCTAAGTCTTCGTCTCTGATGTCAGTAATGAACATGTGACCTGGTGAATGGGTGATCATGAATGGTGGTTTAGATTGGGCAGCTACTGCTTGTGGGGTTACCCCGCAAGCCCAAAAAACCGGCACCTCACCTTCTTTGACAGGGACAATGTCCCCATAATCTGGTTGTTCAATGTCTTTGATTCCTAAAGAAGCTGGATTGCCTATGTGCAATGGAGACCCGTGAGTGTTTGGGAATCGAGATGTGACTTGAACTGCCTTGACTACCTTTTCCTGCTTAATTGGCCTCATAGAGACCACGGTAGGTCCGGAAAATTTACCCGCAGGAATCGTTTCTTTATTTGTAATGTACATAGAAACGTTAGTTGCGTCTTCTATGTGACGCATTTCTATTCCTGAAGATATCAATGCAGATTCGAAAGTAAAGCTGCATCCGAGAAGGAATGAGACGAGGTCATCTCTCCATACGTCAAGGACGTTTTCGACTTCTTCATCCAGCACACCGTCTCTGTAGATCCGATATTTTGGAATATCTGTTCTTATGTCCGCCCCAGGAGCTGTCAGCTTGGGTTCAATGTTGCCAGATTCAATCACTTCGATAAGTGGACACGGCTTAGGATTTCTTTGGCAGAAAAGTAAAAAATCGAAAGCCAAGTCTCTAGGCAAGATAACCAAGTTAGTTTGAACGTATCCCGGTGCTAAACCGGCCGTTACGGTGTCGTACCCACCATTACGAATCATATTTCTTAGCTCTGTTGGAGACGAAGGTAATGTGTTAATAGCCATGATAAGCCCCGTGAGTGTATTTTTTGAGATTCTAGCAGTGCGATATGCGGGTAGCAAGCTCACGAAGTATTTCATACAATGGCTGACATGGGCACTATTCAGAGTTCGATAGACAAAGCTTTGGATCAATGCACGATTGCGATAGTTGGCCTGTATCCCAGAATCGATCGACCTAGTAATGAGGTTGCTAGGTATCTGATAGAGGTAGACTATCGTATTATCCCGGTTAACTCTCTTGAAAAAGAGATTTTGGGAGAGAAGAGCTACTCAGCCCTGGAGGAGATTTCAGAACCTATAGGAGTGGTCAACATATTTAAGTGACCAAGTGAAGTGGAGCCTGTAGTGAGGTCAGCAATTCGGGTTGGAGCAAAATACGTGTGGATGCAGTAAGGTATAGTTAACGATGAAGCAGCTGGGACCGCCGTATCCGAAGGCCTGATAGTAATAATGGACCGATGTATAAAGAAAGAAAGAACACGAGGCCAAAGCTTACCGACTTAAATCAGGGACTTAGACTGTCCGCCATCAACGTTTATTGCTGTTCCTGTTATTAGACCTGCATGTTCTGATGCTAGGAAAGCTATTAGAGATCCAATTGGCTCGGGCCAACCAAATTTTCCCATAGGTAGGTTGTTATTGATAAAGGCATCAACTTCGCTGGTAGATTTTTCATCTTGAAAACGTTGCCAGTTTCCGCCCTCAAAGGCTATAGACCCGGGAGCAATAGTGTTTACAGTTATACCAGTCTTAGCTAACTGAATCGCTAAATGTTTTGAAAAAGCAATTAGCGAAGCCTTGGAAGTCATGTAAGTCATTCCACCACCATGCTCTCTCCCGTAGATCGATGAAATATTCAATATTCTGCCCCAACTTCTTGTTTTCATTTCGGGAAGACATAGCCTTATTAAACGTATTGCCGAAAACAGGTTTAGTTCGAATGTGTGATTCCAAGACTTGTCATCAGCGGAATCGAAGTCTCGACCAATATGCCCGCCGACATTGTTGATCAAAATGTCTACGGAACCTAGAAGTTTCTTTGTCTGTTTGTAAGCTTTAGAAGTACCGGCTTCCGTAGTTACGTCACATTGGATAGTTGCGACCTTTATCCCGAGGGCTTTCAGATCGGCTTCTGTCTTCTTTAAATCTTCTCTTCCTCTTCCACAAATAGAAATGTTACAGCCCTCACTCGCTAAAGCTATTGCTGAATAGCGGCCTAATCCACGGCTTCCACCTGTTACCAATGCGGTTTTTCCTGCAAGTTTAAGATCCATTAGGTACTCCAGTGATTTTCTTGTCTGCTACACGATACAACAAATGATTGACCTTAATCATCGAAACGTTTATTAGTATCTGTCCACAATATGTCTGGCATGTGTATTTTGAGAGCCTTACAGCTTGTAGGCAAACTAAGTATATTGCTTTTGATCAGGCATATTGAATTGTTTGTTTAAGGAGAGTTTGGAAGGTTCTGATATCAGTAACCCACCCAAAAGTAGTCCTAAGGATAATATAGAGCATGTAATAAACCCTGGTAGGTATGTGCCTGTCGCGTCGGTCATTGCGCCTACTATCAAGGGTGTAGCAAATCCTACTAGGCCACCAATAGCGAATATTACCCCTGTCATCATAGCTGCTCGGGCAGGGTCGTTCCCTGGTAGTTCCATTGGAATTGTTAGCAGGAACGGCACATAAAGCCAAGAACCGGCACCTAGAAGTATTAATGATAGGTACACTAACGGGGTTCCTGCCATTAGGAATGATCCAAGCCCTCCTAAGCTTACCATGATGCCAGAAGATACAAGGAACGGTTTTCTTGCACGATACTTAATAGATAAGATTCCGGCCGATAATCCTGAAAGGCAACCTAGCAGTGGTAAAAGGCTTACCAGAACCCCAGATCTTATTAAACTGAGTCCGTGAAATTCAAAATAGAAAGTAGGCAACCATGCAACAAGTGCAACGTATTGGCCGAAAGCTCCACCATCAGCTGATGAAAGAATTACAGTTTCTTTTTTTCGAATCACGCTGATAGCCTGTCGTATTTTTTTATTGGTTTCAATTTCCTTGTTTTGGATGTCTTTCACGTGACCAAAAAATATCCATAAAACGGTACTTACTAGGGCTGCGCCTCCAAATACGCTTAGAGCCTGTTCCCAGCCGATTGAATCGGATATTTTAGCTACACTCAAAGATGAAATTGTGATGCCTAGAACTGATATCGACATGATGAGCGAATTAAGGAGAGGTAATTCTTTAGGCCGAAAATATTGCATTAGAATTGGGATTGTCGCAGGTCCAAGGATTCCGAATCCTAAACCCATTAGTACTCTTGAAAGTAGAAGCAGCCAGAAATTACCTAGCGCAAATGTGAGCACTGGTGTAGATATCAGGATGCAGCCAATAAGGATGACCTTTCTTGGTCTCAATAGACCAGCAAGGAGACCTCCTACTAAGGAAAACATCGCTTGTACCAGAATTACCAGACTTGTTAATAGACTCCCTGTTCCACGGTTAATGGCGTACTCTTCAAGGATTAGGGGCATTATAGGGGCAACTGAGAAGAAACTTAGCCCGACACAAAACATTATCGTTCCAATTAGGCCGGCAATAACAAATCGATGTCTTTCGGGCGTTTGGTAATGCGGAGTTGTTACGTCCAATAGTTACCTGGTGAATGGCAAGGATATCGCTTGTCCACTTTGTGCACTTATTGTTACTGCGTCGGTAAATTCCATATACTTGACGCCATCTTCGAAAGTACTCAACTTAACCTTTTCCAATCCTCTTATGGCGTTAACAAATTCTTCTTCCACTCGCCAATCTGACTGTTTGAGAGGGTCTATTTTAACGCCAGACAATTCCTTATCATTCCGAGAACCAAAAAACAGGTGATTTTTTTCAAGATCCACTTTCAAAGTTCCATCTGTTCCAAAAATCCAAGCTTCATTAGTTGGAGCGAGGCCTGTTATAGCACTGAAGCGAAGATTAGCTTGGGCGCCACAGTTCATTTCGCAGATTACATCGACATGATCCGGAATTTCTATAGTTCGTATTTTGCCGGTATAGTCCTGTCGTTTCTTCACAAAGGTGCTAGTCATAGCGGATACTTTTCTTGCCGACCCTATCCATCTCATTAATATCTCGTACCATATCCCCATCATAAGTATATTAAAGCCACTGAGATCTTTATTTTGCCGCCAGTGCAAAGGTGAATCTGTGTCTATAAAATTTTTTGAATTTACTTTTAAATCAACAGACAGAACATCACCTAAATCGCCTTTTGAAATTATGTCTATGATAGTTTGATCTACGGGTAGGGTCATTGGCGCAGGGACTACTTGGGCGATTAGATGTGGTGCCTCTTGAGACGCTTGTAACATTGCTCGCGCTTCGGAGGAGTTCATTGACATTCTAGCCTCAGTTAGAACGTGTTTGTCATATTGCAAGGCAGATATGGTTATCGGTGCGTGTAGATTTGGCCAAGTACCAATACATATGGCGTCCGTGTCGTCGGATTGAATCAAGTCAAGCCAATTATCGTATACGTTGGGAATATTGAATTCTTTTGCAGCACGTTCGCTAGATTCACGAGTGCTGTTACAAACGCTGACCAATTCCACGCCTTCAATAGCTCTGAATCCTGGTACGTGACGTATTCTGCAATTTGCACCGGCTCCAATAATTCCAATTCTGACCGTTCCTGAACTCAATTTGTTGACTCCCGCCGTTGGTTAATAGGTTTATTGGACATAAATCGATATCCTCAGGCTATTCTATCATTAGTTGTTCTATTTATAATGGCGCTGTTTTAGGTTAGCTGTGAGAATGCCTTAAGTTGCTCATTTGACTTTGGTGTATGTAATAGCTATTAGTTTTTAACGCTCTCAGGATTTAGGAGGCATGTATGAAAGGGAGATTAGACGGCAAAGTGGCCATTATAACTGGTGCAGCCACTGGAATTGGAAGAGCGGCAGCCATGTTATTTTCAAAAGAAGGGGCAAAGGTTGTGGTTGCGGATCGCAACGTTGAACAAGGGGAACTTACAGCGTCAGAAATAAAAAAATTGGGTGGAGAATCTATTTTTTTGTCGACCGATGTTTCAAAAGCAAGTGAAGTCAAGAATATGGTTAATGAAGCGGTAAGTGTTTATGGGAAATTGGACGTACTAGTAAATAACGCTGGAGTGTTAATACGTACTTCTAGATTGCACGAAGTTTCTGAACTTGAGTGGGACCTTACGTTGAATACAGACGTGAAAGGCGTGTTTTTGTGTTCCAAATACGCTATTCCTTACATGTTAGAGAACGGTGGGTCCGTGATAAACGTATCGTCCACTTCTGGGATACGTGCGTCTCTAATATCCTCTTCTTACGGAGTAGCGAAAGCGGGAGTTATTAGCCTAACCCTTACGGCTAGTCAGGAGTATGCAGAAAATGGCATACGATTCAACGCGGTTGTGCCAGGTATTATAGACACTCCGCAATCTCGGGGTAGCACTGGCAGTACGGAGGAGTTTGAATTGCGAGTAAGTGAGAATCCTGGCGGTCGAGTTGGCGGACCTAAGGACGTAGCTTATATGATGTTATTCTTGGCATCGGATGAATCTTCTTATGTTTCTGGCGCGAGCTTTGTTATAGATGGTGGGCGCACAGTTGGTTTTTAGATTTAACATTGAGAATGGAGGGAGTTAATGTCCAAAGAAGTTTTGCGGGATATTATAGATAAGGCTGTAGCAGATTATGGTTTTCGTTTAGCAGTTATGCATGGTGTTGACGACGTAATAGCCGCATCTGACTTAAGTGATTCCGAGGCAACTGCGTTAAAAGATACAGTTGTGCCAGAGCTTAAGAATTTGCCAGATCCGGTGGAGCCGGCGGATCGATTATCCGTCCAGTCAAAATTAGCCGATCTAGCATCCGGAGCCTGAGTCGATTTTTATACGAATTGATCTCAGTCCCACATTATTTAATACCAGTACTAGAGGGCAAAGTTGACGCTACTTTTAGACAAACCCACTATTGAGACCGTCCTCGACATGAGCACGGCTATAGATGTTATGGCGGATGCCTTTGCCGAGTTGGCTAACGGGCATTGTGAGACACCTCAGCGGTTGGCAATGACAGACTTGGAACGGAAGGGCTGGGCTGCTTTTATGCCTGCAAGATTGAATAGCAAGGGAGCTTTTGGAGTTAAAGTTGTATCAACTTACGACGACAATCCATCGAAATACGACTTGCCTACTACAATAGGTACTATTTTATACATAGACAACAACACTGGCCAGGTGCTTTCAGTGATGGATGGAAGCTTCATTACCGCTATGCGAACTGGAGCTGCCTCAGGTTTGGCAACTAGGTATCTTGCTAGGGAGAATGTTTCAGTTGCAGGTGTTATTGGCAGTGGGGTTCAGGCTAGAACGCAACTTTCCGCTGTTTGCGCGGTACGGAGTATTGATTCTGTTATCTGTTTTTCGAGTGGACACAATGAACGCCAGTTATCTTTTATAAAGGAGATGTCTGAGCAACTAGAGGTTGATGTTAGGCTAGCAAGGTCCACTCGCGAAGTTGTGGAAAATGCGGATGTTGTTATTTTGGCGACGTCATCTGGCGAACCTGTAATTGATGGAGATTGGCTCAGGCCGGGAATGCATATAAACGCAATAGGATCACATACTCCAGACAGACGTGAACTGGACGCAAAATCGATAATGAAATCCAAGGTTGTATGTGATTATATCCCTTCATGCTTGGCTGAAGCTGGTGATATGATCATACCGATTAACGAAGGAACTTTTACTGATGCTGTAATTCATGCTGACTTAGGTGAATTGGTTACTGGTTTAAAGGAAGCTCGCGAATCAGAGGAAGAGATTACATTATTTAAGAGCGTTGGATTGTCAATTCAAGATGTTGCTGTAGCAAAACATGTATATGACAAATCAGTGCTTCAAGATATCGGTGTAAATTTCAAATTTTCATAAGGCCGTCAAGGAGGAGTCATGGCACAAATAGAAAAACGTCTCAGTGATATGGGTTTAGAACTACCAGATGCACCAGCACCTGTAGCGAACTACATACCCGCTTATAGGGCTGGCAATTTGGTTTTCCTATCGGGTGTTGGCCCAAGGGATTATGATGGAAACACATTAAAGGGCAAAGTGGGAAAGGACGTATCAGTTGAAGATGCTTATCAGGCTGCACGGATGTGTGCTCTTAATCTACTAGCCAATCTTAGAGGTCTAATAGGAGATCTCGATAAGGTCAAGCATATAGTGAAACTATTAGGTATGGTGAATGCAGAATCTGACTTCACCGATCAACCAGCTGTTATAAATGGGTGCTCCGATTTGTTAGTTGAGCTATTTGAGGAAAAAGGGCGCCATGCAAGATCAGCAGTGGGGATGGGATCTTTGCCAGGCGGGATGGCAGTCGAAATAGAGATGATTGTTGAAGTTGAGGATTAGTAATATAGGCTATAGAACTGTTTAAGAAAGGATCAATAATCAGTTGCAAATTTGGTAGGTCTTTGACAATATAAGTTCATGCGCGTCGGTGAGTTTGAGATAATAGAGCCAATTCCGAAATTGAGAAAGCCTCACGTTATTGCTAGTTTAAGGCCGTGGGTTGATGCAGGTAGTGTGGGGACTTTGGCCTTGTCTAGGCTTGAAAGACATCTCAAAGCAAAAGATTTGGCGAGCTTGGCTGAGCCGGGACGCTTCTTCGACTTTACCCGATATAGGCCCATGGTGTATCACGTTGATGGGCAGCGTCGGATGACTATACCCAATACGACAGTGCGTTATGCTAAGGGTGAAGGGCAGTTTGATTTTCTCTTTGTGCATATTTTAGAGCCTCATTCGTTGGCAGAGGATTATATTGAGTCTCTGTCTTCACTCTTTAGCCATTTAAAGATTGAGAGATATTGTAGGGTAGGGGGAATGTATGATGCAGTCCCTCATACGAGGCCTATACTTGTAACTGGTACGATGGATGGGGAGGACATGAGCCACATAACTGGTGTGAGTCCTTCTAGACGACCTCAATACCAAGGGCCGACTTCGATAATAAACCTTCTTTCTGAAAAACTAACTAATACTGGGGTTGAAAACATTACTTTGATGGCGAGGTTGCCACAGTATATTCAATTGGAAGAGGATCATACAGGGGCTGCCAGTCTGCTGAAAATCATCTGCGAACTTTACGGTTTACCAGAAGAACTCACCGTTAGCAGGCGTGGAGTCAGGCAGTATGAACGGGTGTCAAACGAGATGGAACGAAACTCCGGAGTAAAAGCTCTGGTAGAACAATTGGAATCTGACTATGACGCTAGATTGGAATCAGTGGTGTTGGAAGATGATCTGGAAGATGTTACTGAGTTGGCTCCTTCGGTAGAACAATTTTTGCGTGAAGTTGGCGGTGAATTACCATCCGACGAAGATTCGAAGTAACTGTTTAAATCGTTAATACTTTATTAGCACGGCTATTACTTTTCTGATAGAGAATGCTTTTTAGGTGGGTATGCGAAAAATGCACTTATGGCACAAGTTAAAGGTAGTGCTATAAACGTTAGAATTGCGGTAGTGTAGCTGCCGGTGAGATCAAAGAGTAGGCCGAATGGTAGAGGCCCTAAGCCAGCACATGCGACCATCCAAGTAGTAACTACCCCTCTTATGCTTCCTATGTGCGCCCTGCCGTAATAGTTTGGCCAGATAACAGTTGTTGTGGTCATGAGAAGCCCATTAGTGATACCGAGTAGTCCACCGTACACGAAGCCATGCCAAGGTTGAGATATGTTTAGTGTCCATAGCATTGCAACAAGAAAAAGGAGTTGGCCTGCAACAAGAATGTGCCTGTTCGGTAAACGGTCTGCTAGGAATCCGGCAACGAATGCTCCGAGTACTGCCAAGGGAGCGATAACACTTAATATTGAAGCGGCTATTCCAGATTCTAATCCGCGGCTGGACATGACTGATACGTGATGAAAAACGAGTGCTGTGCTAATTAGTGACTGCGAAGCTCCTGCTAACATCAATAGCCAGAAAGATCTGGTTGATATGGCTTCCCGTAATGAGAAATTGATTTCTCCATATATCTCTTTTGTTTCTACTTTATTCTCATTGGTTTCATATTTTGATAAATCCCCATCCGGGAGTAGTCCAACACTTTCCGGGCTACGGCGAACTAAGACGAGCGAAGGAATTACTAATATGCTCCATATCAGAATTCCGAGAATTACCCAAGCGTTTCGCCATCCTAAGTTGGTAACTAGTAAATATATTAGCGGCGGGAAACTTGCTTGACTGGCTGCCATGGCTAGGGAGTACACGGAGGTTACTTTTCCACGATGCCTGACAAACCAAATGGACACTAAGGTAGTTGGTATTAATGAGAGAGATCCTTGGCCTAAAGTTCTAAGGGCTGCGAATCCCAGATAAAGGTGTATAACGCTCTGTACGTTACTCATCCACATTGCGGCTAGCCCGAAAAGTATCGCTACTATTGCCATTAATGATCTTGCCCCGAATTTATCTAGAAGCCTTCCTACGAATATCATCGTAGTAGCTGCTGTTAGTGATCCCGCTGTATACATTCCAGACACCATGGTTCGGGACCATCCGAGATCATCGATTATGGGGTCTACAAAGACCGAAACACCATAAGTTTGCCCAGGCCCTGACATAAAGCCGGCCACGGAAGCAATGGCTAAAATGACCCAACCGTAAAAGAAGGGTACGTTGCTAACTAGTGAATCCTTACTTTTCAAGGCGATCTGATTTCGGTAATAATTTTGAGGTCATGCGATGTCTTATTGATCTTGATTACTTGATATCGTACACGATTATTTCCAGTTACAGTCGGAACCAAGATCCCCATTGGCCTTGTAAACGATCGGGATCGATATCATTTTCCATCATTACTTCTACTACTCTCGGCCGTTCTGCTCCTATAGCATTTTTTAAAACTGCACCTAAATCATCTGGATTGTCTACTCGTACTCCGTCTATTCCGAATGCTGCAGCCATTTTGACGAAATCTAAGGGTAGCCTCGAAAAATCCATACCTATATACTCACTTTCTCGCTCAGTTCCAGTGAGATACCTAGCCATTCCTTCATGAAGAACTTTATAGTTGCCGTTGTTACAAAAAACGTAAGTCACGGGTATATTGTAAGCAGAAGCTGTCCATAAAGCTTGAATTGCATACATGGCTGTTCCGTCTCCGACCACAGCTACTACTGGTCGTTTTGGATCTGCGAGTTTTATTCCCAGGGCTGATCCCATCGCTGATCCTAAACTTCCTCCCCTTTGCGCAAATAATGATCCTGGTTCATCAAAAGTTATTGCGTTCATTAGATTCCCACGGTTTGTTATGGAGTCGTCACAAAAAATTGCATCTTTTGGCAAGGCGTTAGCCATTTCAATGGCAAATCGCTCTGAAGAGATGGGCTGATTTGACCATTTATCCTTAGCCCTAACTAGAAAGTTTTCTTTTAACTCTAGTTTCTCTCTGGATATGGCGGCACTTCTAGATGAAGCCTTTTTCTTCGTGTCCGCATTAAGGGAACTTGATAGAGCGGCGGTTAACTCTTCGAGCCCAGTTTTTATATCGGATAATATCCCTGCTGCTACGGGGTATGAACGTTGGATCGCCCAGTCGCTGCTGTCTAAGTGCACTATTTTGGGTTTTCCTGTGAATGGTCTTTCGGGCGTAGGTATAAACTGTATAAGTGCATCAATTCCCAAAGTTACTACGGTATCAGCCTTGTCTATCCTGAGCTTCAGTTTGTGATCCATCCAACTAGTTTCAAAAGTGCCTAGGTAGTGTGGGTCAGATGTCGGAATGTGAACCTCAGATAGGGTAGTTGGGGCGTACACTGGAGCGCCTATTTGTTTGGCTAGTTTAGCTACTAAAAGCGGCGCGCCAGGAGACTGTGAAACCCTGTCACCAACCAAAATAATTGGATTGGTTGATTTCGACAATATATTGGAAGCTTTTTTAATTGCCTGAATGTCGGGTCTGACCCGAAAATAGTCGTGGATTGATGGTTCTATATCTATATCGTCCTCGCCATTCATAGCGTCCCAAGTTAATGAGAGAAATACTGGCCCTGTTGGGGGGGTACTTGCAATTTTGAATGCTCTCCTGATCATAGAAGGAACGTCCCATGGATGCCTAACTTCCCCAGACCATTTTGTGTATTCACGCATTACGTTAACCATATTTGAATAGAGGGTTGGAGAATGTAAATGGAAGCTGGAGTCCGCTTGCCCTGCGGTAATCACCATTGGAGTCCCACCTCTCCAGGCGTTATATATGACTGCAATTGCGTTTGCGACTCCTACTGATATATGTAGATTCATAAATGAAGGTTTCTGAGTTGCTCTTGCATATCCGTCGGCCATTCCAGCGGCCACGCCCTCGAAAAGAGCGGTTATATATTGAATTCCTGGAGCGTCTTGAAGTGCGTCCATGAAAGGAAGCTCTGTTGTGCCTGGATTGCCAAACACGTAAGGTACTTTTTCTGCCCGTAGCATTTCTACCAGGGCGCGTTTACCAGTCATACGAGGCATTGTTTCATCTCCAAAATTAAATTAGATCAAACTCAATTGAGTAATCTTTGCTAAGTTGTAATAGTTCGTTGTGAACTTCCGAAACAATAGGGATTCCATCTCGAGAACGTTCTTCTTTGAGTTCGTATTCGGGTTGCCCAGCAACCATAATACGTTTGGTGCCTGGGGCCACAACAGAGGTTTGAATCTGAGTTGTGAGTTCCTCGAGGCGTTCAACGAAATATGGTAAAGGAATGAATCTTTGGACATCGATAGCGATATATGCTCCGTTTGCAATTATTGGATCTTTGCCGAATTCTTTCATAGGAGGAACGTTTCTCCCAAAAAGACCTCCGGATAAGATGCCTCCCAATACTTCTATCATTGTTGCTAGTCCAAATCCTTTGTAGCCTCCAGCCCATTGAAGTAAGCCATTTTGGAGTACTTCCCCTGGGTCACTCGATGGATTTCCATGTCGGTCAAAGCCCCAGTTCAACGGTATCGGATCACCTTTTTTAGCTGCTAGCCGGAGTTTACCTGCGGCAACCATTGTGGTAGCCATGTCAAGCACCATGTGATTTTTTGAGCCTGGGAACGCAACGCTGAAAGGATTTGTCCCAAATGTAGGCGTCAGCCCACCAAATGGAGGAACTATTGCCGCTCCGTTATTCATTGCTAAGCCGATCATCCCATGGTCGGCTGCCATCATCGTGTAGAATCCGATCATTCCAGTGTGTGTTAGGTTTCGTGCTGTCGCCATGGATATTCCAAAATCCCTAGCCTTTTCAATCGCTGTTTCCATGCCTAATTTGGCACCCAACATTCCAAATCCGCTATCGCCGTCAATGACTGAAGTGGCACTTTCTTCTTCAACAATTCGTACATTTGGTCTGGGGTTAATTAAACCATTTCTAATCATGGTTATGTA
>CAZBMS010000037.1:13460-14876 GCA_964493125.1 uncultured Dehalococcoidia bacterium
GTTTCCATGTTTTCTGGCTTGGATTCCAATTGATTTGCCTCGATTTGTCTTATTATTTCTACTGTCGCGGCGTTTACAGGCGTCGGAATGTTCATTTCACGGCCTCTGGACACGATGTAGCCGTTCATTTCCATTATCTCCGTTTTTCTTCCTTTTATTACATCTTGTGCCATAGATGATCGCCACTCTGGCCCACTTGCCCGGGAGGCCATCCAGGCGTCAAGTTCTTCGTAGACGTCACCTCTATCGGCGTTCGCCCACATCTTTGGCTCGAATCCGTGCACGTTCTCAATTTCATAATTTAATTCCAATCCCACCTGGATACATTCTTTAGCTAGTTGAGCATATATCAATCGAGCCTTTGGATCTTTTGCAAGACCCTGTGAACCTAAAGAAGTAAGGGCTTGCAAAGGATTGGTTGCTATATTAAGCGCTAGCTTGGACCAACGCTCACCCCAAATGTTCTCAGTAGCAAGAGAACCGTCAACAGTTTCCATAATTTCTGACAGCTCTATTAATCGGGGTGAAATCTTACCATTTAGTTCACCAATCCGGAATGAATAACGTTCTTTAGTGTTATCTTCCTCTCTTCTCTGGACATGACCAGGCTCCCAAAGTTGCACGGCATAATCGCAGAGGACACACGGTATTACTCGTTGATAACCAATTATCGAGCCTATCAGTTTGTCATTCATGCAATTCTGTGCCGAAACTATGTAGCCGTTGGCGGATAAGAATCTTTTTGCGAAATGAGTAGCCCATTCGGTGTCGTAAGATTTTACCGACAACAGGATGATGTCAAAAGGTTCTCTGATTCCTTGGGCCTCATTTATATGAAGCGCCTTAACTGGTGTTGTAAATTCGTCAGGGAACCCAGAAACTTTCAGTCCATGTTTTTTCATATAGGAGACATGTTCGCTCCACATATCAATGAACGTTAAATCCTGGCCTGATTTGGTTAGGTGCGCGCCAATGTAACTGCCGACAGCACCGGCTCCTATTACTGCTATTTTTTTGCCCATATGGACCTCCTACGTCAACCTCATACTAGTAATGTGTTAAGGACAGGTCAAGAAGGTGATAGAATCTTCAGCAAGGTTGTATATGTCACTTCACAACAACAACAACGATTTTTCAAGCCTGTTTTTCAATTTGCCACTATTTAATCAAGTATTGGAAAGATTGATACCTGCTGGGGATGGGTTTCCTTCCGCTGGCGATTTGAAATTGGAGAAGCATGTCGAGTTCATGATTACTCGCAGTACTTATTTGGGGAAGCTTCTCGCAGAAGGATTCGCAATGATAAACGAGATTTCAAAGGAAGTTTTCGGAGCGGATTTTGTAAGGTTGTCTATAGATAATAAGGACGATGTTTTGAAGTTGATAGAGAAGAGAGAGCCAGAGTTTTTTCAGGAA
>CAZBMS010000038.1:0-14346 GCA_964493125.1 uncultured Dehalococcoidia bacterium
TGCAACTGCACGAAAAAATAAAGAAATATAGCTTAACTAGAAGGCCTGCTGGTGGATAGTAGATGCTAACTTATTTGACTGGCGAATCTTTAGCGCATCAGATTGACTCGGCCTGCCCTGGAGCGGTGGAAACTTGGGACGGGTCTGATTTGTGGGTAACCCCAGAATCCGTGTTGGACGTGTCAAATCATATGGCAACGGCGCCAGGAATGAAGTTCGACTTGTTGAATTCAATTTCAGCGGTTGACTACATAGATCATTTCGAAATTGTTTACCATCTCACATCCACCTCAGAGCACCTTAGTGCTGTGTTTAAGGCGAAGGTTTATGGTAGGGAAAACCCGGCTTTGCCATCAGTTATAAGTGTTTGGCAGGGAGCCGATTATCAGGAAAGAGAGATATGGGATTTGATGGGAGTGGCTTTCGAAGGGCATCCCAATCTCAAGCGGATAATGCTATGGGATGGATATGAAGGTCATCCCCTGAGAAAGGATTATTTGGAACCTCCAAGATAGGTTAAAAATATGTCATTAAGCGAGCCAATAACAGTTAATGTTGGACCCCAACACCCTAGCACCCATGGTGTTTTTCGACTCAGGGTAACCTTTGATGGAGAGGTCATAGTCGACTTGGAACCAGTTTTTGGTTACCTTCATCGAGGTTCTGAGAAATTGGCGGAAGAGAGAACTTACACGCAAGTTATAACTTTGACGGATCGCTTGGATTATGTGTCTCCTATGACAAATAATCAGGCTTATGTTTTAGCATGCGAAAAATTGTCACAGGTTGAAGTTCCTGAAAGGGGTAGTTACTTAAGGACGATAGCTGCAGAGCTGCAGCGTATTGCCAGTCACTTAGTTGCTACAGGATTCTTGCTGAATGACTTGGGGGCTTTAGCTACCCCGTTGATGTATTGTTTCCGTGAGAGGGAGAAAATCCTGGATCTGTTTGAGATGTTATGTGGTGCTAGAGTTACGGTTAGTTATATGAGAGTTGGGGGTGTTTTCCAAGATGCTCCTTCAGACTTCTGGCCAGCGTTCAAGACATTCTTGGATGAGATGCCACATTACATAGATGAGTACGAGCAATTACTGGTTGGTAATGAGATATTGCTTACGAGACTTAAGGGCGGCAATACTGTTAGCAAGGAGCAGGCATTGAACGCTTCGATTACCGGGCCGGTTCTTCGGTCTACTGGTTTTTCCTGGGATCTTCGTAAGGTAGACCCATATGAGATTTACGATAGATTCGACTTTGATATTCCTGTGGGAGAGCAGGGCGATAACTTTGATCGATTTTACATAAGACTTCAGGAGATGAGGGAAAGTCTTAGAATTCTCAATCAATGCTTTGAACAGATTGGGCCCGGTCCAGTTCGGGACAAAGTCCCTTATTTGTATAGGCCACCTGCTGGGGACTCTTATGGGCGAGTTGAATCTCCCAAAGGTGAGTTAGGATTTTATTTGGTCAGTGATGGAGGCATAGCTCCTTATCGATGCAAGATACGCTCTCCCTCCTTACTGAACTTGTCTGCTATTAAAGAAATGTTAGTTGGCTGGAAGCTCGCTGATATGATTGTCACTTTGGGAAGTGTTGACATAAACATGGGTGAGGTTGATAGGTAATGAGTTCTTTGCTTGAGAGCAATGTAATATTTAGAAACGTCTACTGTTTTTGGGCAGCTAATCCTGGTAATGCAGATCAATGTACCCCAGTGGGAGCGTTGGTTATGAAGGACGGCTTGCTTCCCGCGGGATTTGAATGGCTCGCTTATGTAATGGCTGGTCTTAGTGTCATTCTTTTGATAGTAAATGTTTATTTGGTGTTCGCGGCGCTTTACACGTATGTTGACCGTAGAGTTTTAGGAAAATTTCAGGGAAGGATTGGTCCGAATAGAGTAGGTCCATTTGGCATTTTGCAGCCCCTTGCGGATGGCGTAAAGCTTCTTACTAAGGAGGACATTGTTCCAGCGGGTGCAGATAGGTGGGTATTTAATTTAGCGCCGGTGGTGATGATGTCTTCGGGAATACTGGTTTTGGCGGTGGTGCCGTTCGGGAAAGATTCCTTTGTAGTGGATTTGAATATAGGCATTTTGTATGTATTTGCGGTAACTGGGATTAACACATTAGCAATGTTTATGGCAGGTCTAGCTTCAGCAAATCGATACGCGATGTTTGGTGGAATGAGGGCTGTTGCACAGTTGATCAGCTATGAAATCCCAGTGGTTCTTTCAGTGGTAGGAATAATCATGATGGCGGGTACCATGTCTTTGGTTGGTATAGTTGAGGCACAGAAAGTCCCATTTATATTTGTGCAGCCTTTGGCATTTTTTGTCTTTATTGCTGGTAGTTCTGCTGAAATGAACCGATCCCCCTTTGATCAAGTTGAGGCTGAAGGTGAAATAATAGCCGGATATCACACTGAATATAGTGGGATGAAATTCGGAGTATTTCAGGCGGCAGAATTTGGTGCGGTTCTCATTACTTCTGCTTTAATATCCACTTTGTTTCTAAAAGGATGGGAAGGTCCTTTCTTGCCATCGCACGTTTGGTTTTTGCTTAAGCTTTTCTTCTTTGCTTTCATATTTATATGGATAAGGGCCACTTTGCCTAGGCTCCGCATTGATCAAATAATGGCCTACGCATGGAAATTTTTACTCCCGCTTAGTCTTATCAATATATTTGTTGTAGCTGCTGAGATTTTGCTTCTTGGAGAGCAAATTACTGATTCGAGTGGAGTCAGAATGGATTTAACCGCTGGGGATATGTGGATAATGGCCGGCATAAACGTGGTAGTGGCGATAGTATCAGTAGTTGGATTGTCTAAGATTACTGGAATGGATGCCAAGGAATCTACAAAGGTTGGAAGTGCTACAAGGATTATAGAGGGAACTTAATTATGTATGGCTTAGGTATATTAAAAGGCTTGACGGTAACGATGAAGAATTTTTTCAGGAAGCCTTTTACTATTCAGTATCCTGAGGAGCGGGTTGCCCAACACCCGAGATTTAGAGGCGAAGAGTTTAGCTGGTACGAAGAGAGATGCACTGGTTGTGCGAGCTGTGCTAAGTATTGCCCTCTTGGGATAATACGTATCGTTACCCACCCGGGTGGCGAGCACGTATCAGAAGGCCAGGAATATGCTATAGATGTGTTTGATATAGACATTGCCCGCTGTATGTTTTGTGGTTTGTGTGTGGAAGCTTGTCCTTATGACGCCTTGTTTATGGGCAGTGGTTTTGAGGAAGGACAGTACAGTAGGAAGGATTTGGTAATTACTAAGGATAGGCTTATTAACGCTGACAAGAAACCGAGCACATGGTTCCGTCCTCAGTTGGAAAACCAGGAGTATAATTCCCAGTCTGGACCTCCGGTCGATTGGGAGAATGCAGGTAGAGAGCCGTGGTCTTATCATATGCCTGTAAGACCGCAGAGTGCAGACGAGTCTTTGGAACAAGGTGAGGAAACTAGATGATCGTCCAAGATTTCCTTTTTTGGGTTCTGTCTGTAGTAACTGTTGCCTCATCTATATTAGTAATTAGATTCCAGAACTTATTTAGAGCTGCTCTAATGTTGGTGGTCACTTTTGGGGCAGTTGCTGGTTTGTTCGTATTACTTAATGCGGAATTCCTTGCGGTGGTTCAAATACTTGTATATATCGGTGCTATAGCTGTCCTAATCATATTTGGTGTCCTGTTGACGCAGGAATTAGAGATAGGCAACAAGTCAAATTCAATGTGGCTGCCTGCACTCATCGGATCATCGATGTTTTTGGCACTTATGGTGTTTGTTGTGCTAGACACTGATTGGAACTTGATGCAAAACGTCGTCGGTGACGAGACTATGTCCAAAGTGGGTGAGGTATTCACAGCTACGCCTTCTTGGTTGGCTAGCCTCCTTTTAAAAGAGTGGGTTCTGGCTTTTGAGGCTGTGTCTTTACTCTTATTGGCGGCTATTATCGGAGCGATAGTTTTGGTCAAGGAGCGTGACCAATGACCTTAGAGAGGGTTTTAATACTGTCTGCGGTTATTTTTAGTATTGGTTTGTATGGGTTCTTGACTAAGCGAAACGCTATAACGATGCTGATGGCAATAGAGTTAATGTTTAATGGCGTGACTATTGCAGCAGCAGCTATTGCTAGGTACATAACTCCGTCTGTTCTCCGAGTGGATCCTGCGGCCACATCTGACGGTTTGGTTCAATTTGTTCTTTCAGGGCAAGTTTTATCGATGTTTGTGATCGCTGTCGCTGCTGCCGAAGTGTCATTGGGCATTGCGATTATTATTACGGTCTACCGATCAAGGCGGACCGTAGATGTAACAGAAGTTAACTTAATGAGGCGGTGAGATTGTGTGGGTAGATTACTTGAAAGTTCCCAATCTAGTAATTGCCGAAATGTGGAAGAATCTGTTGGAGGGTGAGGGATTGCCTACCCGGGTCCTTCCAGATGGGAACCTTTTGGATTGGGCGGAAACAACTCCTTTTAGAGTGATGGTTCCAAGAGGCAGGGAACATGTCGCTGATGAAATTTTGAGGAAACTATAGCAGCTTATGTTTAACGAATTTTTCGCTTGGGCTATTTTGTTCTTGCCACTTGCGTCATTTTCTATAATTGCAATACTTTGCTTCGTCTTCAGAGGTCTGGATGCTCGTATAAGTAGCTATCTGACCATTTTGGCAATAGGATCTGCGTTTGCTCTTTCAGTAGCGGCATTAGCGGGAACAGTGTCTCATGGTGAATTCAAATGGGATTCTCATACTTGGCTTTCTATAGGAGACCTGGAGATAAAAATAGGAATCCTTATGGATTCCTTAACTGCGATTATGTTGGTTGTTGCTACAGGTGTAAGCTTGCTGGTGCAGATCTACTCTTTGGGATACATGGAAAGGCACGAGTATCCTCGCTATTACGCCTATATGTCTCTTTTTACCGCTTCTATGGTAGGTATTGTCTTAGCAAAAAGTATCCTGCAAGTTTACTTTTTCTGGGAACTGGTTGGAGTGAGCTCATATCTGTTGATTGGATTCTGGTACCAGAAACCGTCTGCTGCTGCGGCAGCAAAAAAGGCTTTTCTAATAACTCGAATAGGAGACGTCGGTTTCCTACTGGCTATTTTGTATCTGTTTGCACAAAAACAATTTTATATTGATCAGGGTCTAAACCCGTTTGAAATTCCTGACATACTTGGATCAGCTTCTGGATTAACAGCTTTTGCCGCGACGTGGCTGTCACTCGGTATATTTGCTGGAGCTGTAGGAAAGTCCGCACAGTTCCCACTGCATACATGGTTACCAGATGCAATGGAAGGTCCTACCCCGGTCAGTGCCTTAATACACGCAGCTACAATGGTCGCTGCTGGCGTATTTCTTATAGTGAGGTTATTCGCCCTGATTTCTGCTTCAGAGGTAGCTATGTCTGTAGTGGCGTTAACTGGGGCGTTCACAGCGGTGTTCGCCGCAACCATGGGAATGGTGATGAATGACATTAAACGCGTGTTGGCATACTCCACAATAAGCCAGCTTGGATATATGGTAGCGGCTGTTGGGATAGGATTTCCTGCAGTAGCTATGTTTCATTTATTCACGCATGCTTTTTTCAAAGCGCTTCTTTTCCTTGGGTCGGGTAGTGTAAATCACGCTACAGGAACCTTTGACATGAGGTATATGGGGGGGCTTAGGAAACACATGAAGTGGACCTACTACACATTTCTCATTGGCTCTTTGAGCTTAGTTGGTATCTTCCCTCTTGCAGGATTTTGGAGCAAGGATGAAATCTTACTTCACGCTTTTAGGGGAGGAGACTATGTTGATCAAATAGTGTATCAAATAGTGTTTGCTCTGACGTTTACAGCCGTATTTCTCACCGCATTTTACATGTTCAGATGTATACATATGACCTTTCATGGAGAGTTCCGTGGTGGCGCTGACGAAGAAAATGGCGAGGTTGGCAAATCGGTACATTTGGGCGAATCGCCTTTCGTAATGGTCGCCCCGTTAGTAATTTTGGCTGTGGCTGCTATAGGTTCTGGTTATATTGCCAATCCTTTGGATAATCTTGGCACAATTCCTGCCCATTGGTTTGTGGAGTTCTTGGGTGGCCACGTTGGAAAATTCAGCATTCAACTAGCAGTGGCATCAACTTTGGTGGCGGTATTAGGTATCGGCATCGCTACTTTGCTTCACCGCAATTCTCAGATCAGAAAAGGTCGTGTGCTAGCTGCTCTTAAACCTCTGGAAGGGGTAATTTCAAGAAAATATTACTTGGACGATTTTTATGAGGGCTTAGTTGTATCCAAGGGTTTCTATGGAGGGATCGCAAGATTTCTTGACTGGTTCGATAGGGAAATTATAGATCGAGCTGTAGAGATCATAGGATTCATTGCTAGAAACAGCGGACGTGTATTTACACCTTTACAGAATGGACAAGTACAGGCTTATGGAGTCGTTGCGTCTCTTGGGGGTCTGTTAATTATGGGGGCTTATTTAGTATTTGGTTGACATGATTACTAGGAGCGCTATTTGTTAACTTTCACACTATTTTTACCCCTTGTTGGGGCACTATTCATACTGTTTTTTGTTAATAGTCCTAGGAATGTACGTGCTGTTGCATTAATGATAGCGCTGGTCGAGCTGGGCTTGGCATCGATCGTTTTCTGGACAGTGTCGCAGGATGGTAGTGGTTCGTTCCAGTTGGTTGAAAAGATCGCTTGGGTGCAATCGTTAAACATCCAATATTTCTTGGGAGTTGATGGCTTAAGTGCTCCACTAATCTTGCTAACTGGATTGCTTACTCTATGTGCTGTGTTCGCATCATGGTACGTTGAAGACAGGGTCAAGGAACATTTCTTCTGGATGCTAACTTTGATTACTGCAGTTATGGGCGTATTTATGGCTCTAGATTTAGTTCTGTTCTTTGTGTTTTGGGAACTTGAACTAATTCCGATGTATTTCTTGATATCGATATGGGGTACAGGGCGGAAAGAATACTCTGCAATGAAATTCCTAATTTTCACCATTGCCGGGTCTGCTTTTATGTTGATAGGGATATTGGTGGTATTCCTTTCCTCTGGTACTTTTGACATGACTGAGTTAGCTGGAAGTACTCTGACCAATTTACTTATACCTACGCAATTAGTATTTTTGCTTTTCTTTGTCGCTTTTGCTATTAAGCTGCCTATCTGGCCAGTTCATACTTGGTTGCCTGACGCTCACACTGACGCGCCGACCGCAGGTAGTGTTATCCTTGCGGGAGTACTTATAAAGATGGGTGGTTATGGGCTTATACGTATAAATACCGCAATGTTCCCGGAGACAACTCGTGAATATGCTTGGCTTATTGTAGGATTAGCTGTGGTTAGTGTGATTTATGGAGCCATTGTAACTTTACGACAGAGTGACCTTAAGCGCTTGATAGCATATAGCAGTGTTAGCCATATGGGTCTGGTTTTATTAGGGATTGCTTCATTGGGCGCTGGAAAATCTGCAGTGGCTTCTGTAGGCCTCAACGGGTCTGCAATGCAAATGTTTACTCATGGTACGATTACTGGATTAATGTTCCTCGTGGTTGGTCAAATATACCTACGAACCCACACTAGGTTTATACCGGACCTTGGTGGGCTCGCAGTAAAAATGCCTTTCTTGTGCGCAGCTTTGGTTATTTCGGGCCTAGCATCTCTTGGTTTGCCAGGGCTTAGTGGATTCGTTTCAGAGGCACTTGTTTTCCTTGGCGCATTTCACGTATGGCCTTGGCCGGTGGCGATCTGCGTGTTTGGAATAGTGCTTACCGCGGGTTATATATTGTGGATGATTCAGCGAGTGGTTTTTGGCCCAGAAAGTGACAAGTTTTCTGGAATTACCGACGCACGTTTTCCAGAGATTGTCCCAGTCGTCTTACTCGTAGCATCGATACTAGTAGTAGGCCTTTACCCAGCTGTGATTTCCGACGTATTTTCATCAACTCTTAGCGAACTAATATCTACAAGATTTGGATAGAAAGATATGACAACAAATGACCTATATCTGATTGCCCCAGAAATTGCCTTAGCTTGTACGGCTTTAGTAGTCATAGTGTTGGATCTTGTTTTAAACAATAAACGGTTCCTGCCAGTTTTTGCATTGCTAGGTGTTCTAGTTTCGGTCCTCTTCACTTTGTCACTATGTGCGGATATAAGTGGAAGTTCCAATGGACCTATGACTGGTTTGTTCGCCACTGTAGTAGTCGACAAATTCGCCATTTTCTTCAAACTATTGATTTTGAGCATCGTGGCGCTGGTAGCGGTAGGATCTGTAGATTTTGTTAACAAGTTTGAGGACTCGCAAGGCGAGTTTTATGCGCTGATACTACTTTCTGCAGTAGGCATGATGCTAATGGCAGCAACCAAGGAATTGATATCGATTTACATTAGCATCGAGTTGGCTACACTTCCAATTGCTGCTTTAGCTGCGTTTATGAAGACGAACAGATCGAGTGAAGCCGGGCTGAAGTTCTTGTTATTGGCTGCGGTCAGTTCCGCTTTCTTGCTTTATGGGATGGTTTTGGTTTATGGGTTTACAGGCAGTACTCATTTGGACGTGATTGCGGCGACTGTGACTGCCGGCGCTGTGCCGTTTGGTAGTAGCGTGATGCTTGCTGGAATTGCCCTTATTGTGGTCGGGTTTGGCTTTAAAATATCCATGGTGCCATTCCAAATGTGGGTGCCGGATGTTTATGAGGGTTCACCAACGCCAGTTGTCGCATTCCTATCAGTTGCGAGTAAAGCTGCTGCCTTTGCCGTGATATTGCGAGTTTTTTACATTGGATTTGGCGGAGTAAATGTAGACTGGGCTGACATGTTCGCCGTTCTGGCTGCACTGTCTATGACAACAGGAAATTTGGTTGCAATGATGCAGACCAATATAAAAAGGTTGTTGGGTTATAGCACCATTGCCCAAGCTGGCTACATTTTAGTGGGAATTGCTGCAGTTACTGCGGCAACTCCGGACGGAGGAATAGTGGGATTGGGGCCGAGTGGCGTACTTTTCTATCTGGCAGGATATGCTGCAACAAATTTGGCTGTGTTTTTTGCCATAATTGTAATCAACAATAATATTAATAGTGAATTGATATCAGATTTTGCAGGAGTTGCAAAACGAGCCCCATTGTTATCTGGGGTAATCGCGATATCGATGATATCTTTAGTAGGCATACCTCCTACAGCTGGATTCATGGGCAAACTGTATCTGTTCAATGCTGCTGTAAGTAGTGACTTGGTATGGTTGGCAGTGGTGGGCGTACTAAATAGCGTAATATCTGCGTATTATTACCTGAGAGTTGTTAAAATCATGTATCTAGGGCCAGTGGAATCTGAGAGCCGGATAACCTATTCTTTGCCAGTGCTGATAGCTGTTGTTGTTGCTGCAATCGGGATTCTTATGATAGGTATGGTGCCTGGACCTTTGTTCGAATTTACTGAAGTGGCAGTTAAAAGCCTTCTTGTAGGTATCTAAATCGAGGTCTTTCTTCTCTTCATTTGGAGTGACTTATGATTTCCAGGGACATGGTCGGTGTTTTATATAATTCCCAACGTGCAGATGCTAAGGATTTGGCGTGTAAAATAGTTTCTGATCTCAATCTCGGTGATGATACGCTAGTTTATGGTGTGGAAGAGTTGGAAAAGATAGATGCCAATGATTGGTTAGGGAAGGTAGATTTATTTATAACAGTAGGTGGAGATGGCACTATTCTTCGAGCTTCACACATGGCCGCAAGGAATGGTGTGGCTATATTGGGTGTTAATTTAGGCCAACTAGGATTCTTGACTGAGTTACGTGCTGAAGAAGCTATCGAGAAGATCCCTGGGTATCTTGATGGAGAAGTTTGGATAGAAGAAAGAAACATGATAGAAGCTCGAGTTGTCACTGCGCATCCAGGCGCAACACAAATTGTGTACGAAGCTCTTAATGAAGTGGCAATTGGAAGACGAGAAGTAGCAGGGCTGTCCATGATAGGGGTGACAGTTGATGATGAGCCGCTCACTACCTATCGAGCTGATGCTGTTATCGTTTCTACTGCAACAGGTAGTACTGGATATGCACTGTCTGCGGGAGGTCCGATACTTCATCCACAGTCTGAGGACATTCTGATTACACCGGTTGCTCCGCATTTAGATAAATCATGGGCGTTGGTATTGCCAAAATCTGCTCGTGTTGAAGTGAGTTTCTTGTCGGAACAACCAGGTGCTTTGGCGATTGATGGGTTTATAGATGTGCCAATCGGATATGGTGATACAGTGAAGATTATTAAGGGAGGATCTGTGGCCCGGTTCATGAGAGGAAATCCGCCTAGCCATTACTATGCAGGCCTGGTGAGAAAACTTGGTCTTGATCCTTGGGAAATGTAGTTAGATATAGTTTATAGGCGACCATGACTAATACAGAACCTACTAATTCCAGCTACAGAATATTTGAAGGTAAAATTTTGTCACTTAGGGTTGATACTGTAGCATTGCCTAATGGGATGCAAGCAAAGAGAGAGATTATAGAACATGGGCCAGCAGTCGCTGTTGTGCCAGTTGACGATATGGATAATGTGTATATGGTCAGGCAATATCGTAAGGCGATAGATGATTTTTTGCTCGAAATTCCTGCAGGAAGAATGGACTCTGGAGAAAACCCTGAAGTAGCTGCTCATCGAGAGTTGGGTGAAGAGACAGGCTTGGAGACCCGGAATTTAGAATTTCTTGGGAGATATTTCACCACGCCTGGATTTACTGATGAGGAAATGTACGCCTATTTGGCTAAAGATTTGGTTAAAGGGGAGCCTCACCCGGATGAAGATGAGAATGTTGAAGTTGTGGTGTTACCATTTGAGACGGTAGTAGGTATGGTTAGGGGAGGAGAAATAAGAGACGGGAAAAGTATTGCTGGCTTACTGATGGCTTGGGACAGACTTCATAGCTAGACTAGTGTAGCTCGCATTTCTTCGGCTGCTTCGGATATTACATCCACCGTTTTCTGTACGTCTTCGGTAGTATGGGCGACCGACATATAGAATTTTTCACCCGCTTTGATTACGCCTCTTTCTAGAAGTAGCTTGTTGAATTTTTTCAAAGCTCCGCTGTCTGCGCTTAAAGTTGACCGATAGTCAGTTATAGGTTGGCTGGTGAAGTAAGCGTCAAACACCGTATCATCCCCTACAACTTGAACAGGTATTTCCGCTTGATTCAATATCTCCTCGAGGGCATTTTTAAGTGTTTGTCCACTGTTACGTAGTCTTTCATAGGTCCCAGGCTTACGCATTTCAGCTAATGTTGCTAGGCCTGCGGTTGCTGCAATAGGATTTCCGTTTAGTGTCCCAATTTGGGGTATGAAATCACCTGTTTCAGCCAATGAGGAGTCATATACTTTCATTATTTCCGCACGCCCAACTACTGCTCCCAGTGGATAGCCGCCACCCATAATCTTACCGAGGGCAGTCAGATCTGGTACTACTCCGTAATATTCCTGGGCTCCGCCGTAAGCGAATCTGAATCCAGTAACCACTTCGTCAAAAATTAAGGGTATTTCATAAAGGCTGGTCAGATCTCTTAGCCCCTTCAAGAAACCATCAATCGGAGTCAATATACGCTGCATGGGTTCAACTATAACCCCTGCGAGGTCATTGTGATTGTCAGCGATTATCCTCGAAGTTGTTTCAAGGTCATTATATGGGGATATGAGGACAGTCTCTTGTATAGCTTTTGGTATGCCACCAGAGCCAACTTCTGAATCGGGAAAACTTAAAAGGTTCTTTGGAGTTACACTTTGTAATGCGTAATCGCTAGTCCCGTGAAAGCCGCCTTCAAACTTAAGTATTTTGTCGCGCTTACGATAAGCGCGCGCTGCTCTCATACATTGAAAGTTAGCATCTGTGCCGCTTGTAGTGAATCTTACCAAGTCGGCAGAAGGAACTGCTTTAACTATTTCTTCAGCCAGTTCGATAACTGGAGCATTAGGAATAAAATATGTGCTACCTTTTTCTAGGTAGTCCCGTACAGCACTAGTAACAGCGGGATGAGAATGACCGAGGACCATAGGCCCTGATCCTAAAAGGTAGTCTATGTATTCATTATCACTAAAATCGTATATCTTAGAGCCTTTCCCTTCTCTAACAATAAAGCCAGTCTCGAAATCGCCTGAACCGTTGCCCAATTGTCCAGCCGGCATGTTCCGAAGCGCTTTTTCTAAAAGGATTTTCTCTACGTCGCTCTGAGATTTTCTAGTGATAGCCATCTGAGTATTCCTTAACTAGATCCGTGCATAATTCCGACAAGTTCTTCGACAGCATCTACTGACTTTTGAAGCATAGCCTTCTCTTCTGAAGAGAGATTTATTTCTATTACTTCTTCTAGCCCCGAAGAGCCTAGTTTAACTGGAACACCAGCAAAATAGCCGTTAACTCCGTATTCGCCTTGTAGGTATGCAGCACACGGCAGTATCCGATGTTGATCTAGAACTATGGAATCCAACATCTCTACTACACCTGCTGACGGTGCGTAGTATGCGCTTCCTGTTTTCAACAGCGCTACGATTTCTCCTCCACCGTCTCGTGTTCGTTGAACTATGCTGTCTAGACGATCCTTAGGTAGTAGTTCACTTATTGGTCTGCCACCGATGGTTGTGTAGCCAACTATGGGCACCATTGTGTCGCCATGACCGCCCAGCACATAAGTTTGAACATCTCTCACGGACACGTTCAATTCCTGTGCCAGGAATGTCCGAAATCTTGCTGTATCTAGGACACCAGATTGACCAATAACTCGCTCACGCGGAAAGCCGCTGACTTCGAAAGCATGTTGTGCCATAGCATCTAGGGGATTGGTCACCACGATAACAATCGACTCAGGGGATCTTTTTGTTGCTTCCTTGGTGACGTCTCCGATAATTTTCATATTGGTAAGCAGTAGGTCATCTCGACTCATACCAGGCTTCCTGGCTATACCAGACGTTATCACGATGATGTCAGACCCTTCCGTTTCGTCATAGCCGTTGGTTCCAATGATATTTGCGTCCGATCCGACAACCGGGCCAGATTGAAGAATATCTAGAGCTTTTCCTTGTGGCATACCTTCAACTATGTCGACTAGTACTACATCCGCATATCCGCGTTCGAAAACACGCTGGGCTGTTGTAGCTCCTACTTGGCCTGCTCCAATCACAGTTATTTTTTTAAGCATTTGTTATTACCCCTTAGTTCGAGTGTTGATACGCATGGAGCAATCTCTAAGGTTGTCATAACATCTAGATTCTCCAATGCGGCAAATGGGATTATATCTGCGAAATTAAGTTACGGCAATGTAACTGGGGTCTTTGAATTTTTGATTTAGGAATGCCGTTCTTATCTGGCAATCAAGCTAGGTTAATATTAGGGAGGATTTGGAACTGATTAAGTAGATTAGCGAGGCATAGTTAGGCGGTAATATTGAAGCTATAACGGGATGATGCCATGCTTTTTGGGAGGAACACTATCCCGTTTGTTACCGAGCATTTCTAGAGCAGCGATTATCCTTGGCCGAGTTTCTTTTGGTTCAATCACATCATCAATATATCCGCGCGCAGCTGCTATGTATGGATGAGCGAACTGCTCTCTATATTCTTCAACAAGCTTAGCTTTCACCTTATCAGGATCTTTGGCTTGTGCAATTTGCTCTCGGTTGACAATGCTAACAGCGCCGTCAGGGCCCATTACAGCTATTTCAGCAGTTGGCCAGGCAAGGTTAACGTCAGCTCTCAAGTGTTTGCTCCCCATAACAATGTAGGCTCCCCCGTATGCCTTTCGTGTGATCAGGGTTATTTTAGGGACGGTAGCCTCCGCGTAAGCAAATATAAGTTTTGCCCCGTGCCTGATTATTCCTCTGTGTTCTTGGTCTGAACCTGGCAAATATCCTGGCACATCTACAAGAGTGATTATAGGTATGTTGAAAGCATCGCAGAATCTCACAAATCTTGCAGACTTGTCGGATGCGTCTATGTCCAATACACCAGCCAAGTATGAGGGTTGTTGTCCCACTATGCCCACTGGGGCACCTCCCATACGAGCAAAGCCGACTATTATATTTGCAGCAAACTCTTTGTGAACCTCCATAAAATCTGCGTTATCAACAATGGATGAGATAATGTCTTTCATGTCATAAGCTTTAACAGGATCATCTGGCACTACTTCTTCAAGGGACTCGTCTATACGCGCTGGGTCGTCGTCAGGCATTCCGAAGGGAGGGTCCTCCATGTTGTTCTGAGGAAGGAAGCTTAGAAGGCGCTTCAACTCATTTAGTGTTTGTTGTTCGTCAGGAAGTCTGAAATGGGCCAGACCGCTCATAGTGGCGTGTGTGGA
>CAZBMS010000039.1:0-13812 GCA_964493125.1 uncultured Dehalococcoidia bacterium
GCCGCCTCTGGCAATATCCATAGCATCTGTCAAAAGCGAGGGTTTTTCTACACTGAAAGCTTCAGGATAAGCCCATGACCAACCTTTTGTTACTACGTGCCAAACCTCTTCAAGGTTTGTGTCCCAAGTTCCCTTATTCTTAATGCCTCCAAGTGCCCATTCGTCTTCATCGTAATACATACTTGCAGCCATACCTATATTATCCTCACAATATGTGCCTCTAGTTTTTGTCCAAAAATCACTTCTGTCTCTTGTAGTCCATACTGGAACCACATAATTGTTTTCAACTAAATATTTTAATACATCAGCATCATCAGGTATTCCATCTGAATCGTTATCTATAAACTCTGCCAAAACATTAGCAGTGTGTAAGACGTAATTTTCAGGTGCAAACTTCGTTGAGATTACCCAGACACCAAAAATGTCGATAAATACATCCATAGTTTTATTTAAACAATTTAATTTGGGATGTTCGTTAAGAATTTCAAATGTAGGCAAGTTTGAAGATTCGAATATGGACTCAGGCATAGCCGTAGCTGTTGGTGCTGAAGTGACAACCTGAACAGTTTCCGTATTCGAGGCGCCTGAACATGAAACGCTTATCAACAGTGTTGTAGCTAGCAAAGCTATATAGCGGGGTGCAAGCATGCCAAGCTTGAAAACTGGTGAACTGAGGCTACTCATCCTCTAGCGTGCTAGTATCGCCTTCCGGAAGGCCGAGTTCGCGGGCTTTTAACAACCGCCGCATTATCTTGCCGCTACGAGTTTTAGGTAACGAATCGATAAAGTCTATCTCTCGAGGGGCGACTGCTGCTGCTAATTTCCCTCGGACAAATCGCATGATCTCCCTCCTAAGCTCATCCGATTGTTCATACCCTTGATGAAGAGAGACAAAAGCTTTTACTACTTCCATAGCTAGTGGGTCCGGTTTGCCTATTACACCCGCTTCTGCTACCGCCGGATGCTCGATTAACGCGCTTTCTACCTCGAAAGGGCCCACCAGATGCCCTGCTGTGTTAATAACATCATCCGCACGACCGACAAACCAATAAAAACCGTCTTCATCTTTACGAGCCGTATCACCGGTTATATACCAGCCCTTTTTAAATCGTGAATTATAAAGAGACTGATTTCCCCAGTAGGAATGGAACATAGAAGGCCAACCAGGGCGAACAGCGAGTTGCCCCTCTTCACCTACAGGCACCTCGTTGTACTCTTCATCAATTATTCCAGCCTTAACTCCAGGAATAGGCCTACCCATAGATCCGGAGCGTACCTCCTGAGAGGCATAATTAGCTATCAGTATTGCACCAGTCTCGGTCTGCCACCAATTATCATGAAACGGAATGCCGAAAGCATCCACTCCCCATGCAACCCCCTCGGGATTTAATGGCTCACCAACGGACGCTATAAATCTTAAGGAAGACGTATCATATCGCTTTGGCAAATCCACCCCAGCCTTCATTAACATACGAATCGCCGTCGGAGCGGTATACCACACGCTAACTCGATATTTCTGTATCACTTCGTACCACGCTGTTGCTCTGAATCCTCCCTCATAAATTATCTGCGTGACCCCATTACTCCAAGGCGCGAACATACCGTATGAGGTACCGGTAACCCAACCCGGATCCGCAGTGCACCAGTAAACATCATCTTTGTGAAGATCTAAAGCCCATTTACCGGTTGCGTACTGTTGGAGGATAGCTAAATGTCTATGCACAGCTCCCTTCGGTTTCCCAGTTGTGCCAGAGGTGTAATGCATAATTGAATAGTCATGCATCGATGTCTGCTCAATTGTCGATTCTTCAGAGGCCGTGGACATAAGATGATCGTAAAGAAGATCATTGTCGTCGAGAGGGGAAGTTTCGCGGCTAAGTTTGTTAATTATAATAACGTGTTTCAGGTCGGTGAGATCGGCCATAATACCAGATATACGCTTGCGTAAATCGGGTGAGGTTATTAGAGCCACAGCCCCGGAATCCTGCAATCTATCCCTCACTGGGTCAGGTCCAAAAGCAGAGAATAGAGGACCGGCAACCGCCCCGGCCTTGAGAGCACCAAAAACCGATATGTAAAGCTCAGGAACCCTATCCATAAACATGAAAACACGGTCCCCTTTCTCAATACCAAGCCCTTTCAAGGCATTTGCAAACTTATCAGTTTCCCTCTTCATATCGGAAAATGTATAAGTCTCTTCCTCTCCATTTTTTCCGAGCCAAATCATAGCCACCTTGTCAGGGTTCGATAAAGCATGGCGGTCTATACATTCGTGAGCCTTGTTCAAAGAACCACCCGGTAACCAATCAAGTTCACTCAGCAACGATTCCCAGGCAAAGTTTGCATAACTAATGTCATAATCAACTAGATTAGGCTTAACTTGCAAAGAATCTATCGACGGCTTAGAGAAAACATCTAGGTCCATTAATAGCCTCCTGTATGACTACCTTTTGAATCCAAGCTATTTATCCGAACGATTCTCAAAAAAGGGCTCAGCTATCGGATTAAAAATCTGCTTCAAACCCGTTTGATCACACTAAGCCAAGTGTAGTTGAAGCGTATTTATGGCGTCAATTAAATATGCGATTTGAGTAACGAGGTTTCAATGGATATGATATAGGGGCGACAAAACTGTTATGCAGGAGTGCCCAATGGCTAATGCCCATAACAAATCACCCCTAGAAAAAGCAGCAGACACTTGGGGGAAAACGGATGTACTCTCCTTACTGGCTGAGGCAGCAATTTCAATCGGAGCCGGGACCCCGACTGATGCTGGGGTTTCTTGGACATTAAATACAACTGTAGAAAACCCAATAACCATGGGAGGAGGAGTACCAGACCCTGGTACCCTTCCTGCTACAGACCTTCAAAAGGCTCTGAGCAATGCCGTTTTGGATACACCGGAGGAAACACTTCGTTATGGCGGGGTGCTCGGGTTTGAAGGATTACGGGAAGAGCTGGCAAAAAGATGGAGCTCTATAGACGGTGTACCATTGAACTTGGACAATTTCATAACAAGTAACGGCAGCGCTGGTGGTATTAGCAACATTTGCGACGCGTTTATAGAGCCGGGTGACGTAGTGATTATCGAAGCTCCATCTTTTTCAGGATCTATAAGAACCATCCGCGGGCATATGGCAGAAATAGTGCCAGTCTCAATGGACGAGGAAGGGGTGCTGGTAGACGAAGCCGCGGTAATCATTAAACAATTACAGGACGCTGGCAAAAGGGTAAAACTTTTTTATACGATTGCCGATTTTCACAACCCAACTGGCGTCACAATGTCCACTCGACGAAGAGAAGCACTAATTGATCTTTGTGCCCGAAACCAGATAATCATTATGGAGGATGCTGCTTACGCTGATATCTACTTCGGTGATGCACCACCACCTTCACTTTACGGCTTAGCGAACGGCCAAGGTATACTGAAAGTAGGTACTTTCAGCAAGCCCATTGCCACAGGCCTCCGCATCGGGTGGATCCAAGGCCGAGAAGACTTCATAGATGCACTGGGGAGAGTAAAATACGATATGGGCAATAGCCCGGTATTGCTCAGGGCCCTCGGCGAGTATTTAGAAAAAAAGTTGCTAGATAAACACTTGGAGACTATGCGCCCACTGTACAAAGCCAAATGCGAAGCTCTCTGTGAAAGCTTGGAGGAACACTGCTCTCAGTACGTCCGGTTCGTAAAACCTGATGGTGGATTCTTTCTATGGGTAGAATGCATCGGGCCAAAAGCCAGAGAGGTTATGGAACAGGCGGCCAAATTGGGGCTAATATTCCCAGTTGGTGCCAACTTCTTCCTGGAACAAGAAAAAGATGATACATCTCATCTGAGGTTAGCCTACAGTACTGCTAGTGTCGACGAGCTTAGGAGAGTTGGGCCTTTAATGCGCGAGGCTTTTGTCAGGGCACTGGGAGAAAGTTAGCCAACGTAACCGCTTTCGGCACGCCACTTAAAGTATTCAGTCAACCCAGTATAAGGCTCAGTACTGGCCTCGAAGCCGAAATCGTTCTTAATCCTTGAAACATCCACATGTGGGACAGTGCTGCTACTCAAGTCATCAGGTAGCGGCTCTGTGAATTTTGCACCGGGGTAAGCTTTACGAAAAGCATCGACAAGCTGACTCGTCGGAGTGGCAACGCCTCTTGCCAAATTATACAAACGATGCGGCAGTACCTGTGCATCCAGAACAGTTGCCAATCCTTTAGCAATATCCATTACGTAGGTGTAGTCACCCGGATTTTGTGGAACCACATCAATCGATTCACCCCGAACTGCCTTCCCTGTCCAGTCGTGAAGAAGAGACATGTTTGCACGATAGTCCGTAACTCGTTCCATCGGTCCGTATGGACCTCCAAGCCTTACGCTGACACTGTCAAGGTCATGTAGATCCCTGTAACGCTCCGCAATACGTTCACAGGCATACTTTGATATTCGATAAAAGGCTTTCGGGTGTACTCTGGTCTCCTCGTGTAAAGGCTTATCAGAATCCAGGCCCTCATATACCGCCCCTGAACTAACAAATAAAAATCGCTTTACGGCAAATCGTCTTGCAAGGTCCAACATGTTCAACGTGCCCATAATGTTTACCTCAACAATGCTTTTACTCATGTCCTTTTCAACAGGGCCACGTGACCCAGGAGTATAAGCAACTGCATGAACAATCTTGTCTATCTGATGGGCCTCAGCGACTTTATCAAGTGCGGCCACGTCAAGTACATTGGCTTTATGAAAAGTTATTTGATCCTTCCATGGGCTCAAATAGTCGGTTACGAACTTATCAGGATCGGAAACATCTAGTGAAATAACTTGATGGCCAATTTCGGAAAGAGCCCTTACAACATTAGAGGCGACAAACCCATTTCCTCCAGTAACCAATGTAGCCATCTTATATCTCCTTTGTGATTCTAATCCGAATCCTTACTATATCGCTTGACGATGGCATACCCAACTAAACCTGAAATAACTGACGCAATTAAGACACCAATTTTTGAAACTTGGAGCAAGTCTTCCGTCCCAAAGGCGACAGTAGAAACAAAAATGGACATTGTGAAGCCTATTCCGCCAAGCCAGGATATACCGTAAATCTGAGGCCAAGTAACACCATATGGTAATCTACTCCAACCAAATCTAACCGTTAACCAAGCTGTGAGCGTAATACCCACCTGTTTCCCAACAAGAAGTCCAGCTATTATACCCAAGCTTACTGGGCTTGAAACCGCAGCACCTAAATCTCCAGTAACTGAGACCCCTGCATTAGCAAAAGCAAATATAGGCATAACCCCGAAAGCAACCCAGGGATGAAGAAGATGTTCCAGCCTTTGCAAAGGCATCCAGACATCCGTGATCTTATTTTGCAGTTCCTGCAATGCCATCTGCCGTTCTTGCCTCACTGGCACCTCATTACCCAAGTCACCAATCCCTTCATATTCATCAAGTAATTCCCTGCCGATGATTAGAAACTCTCGAACATTGATTCGAGAACGTGCTGGAATAGTCAAGGCAAGAAGCACACCTGCAAGAGTGGCGTGTAGTCCAGAACTCAAGAAACCAATCCACAGAAAAAACCCAGCGATGAGATACGGATGTGTGTGGTGCACATGTAAGCGATTCATCGAGATCAACACAAGCATTACAACTAAGATTAACAAGATGCTGGGGAGAGATATGGCACTCGTATAAAACCCAGCTATAACAATAACAGCACCAATATCATCGACTATAGCAATAGCTACCAAAAAAGCCTTAAGGGCTATGGGCACTCTGGAACCCACAAGCGCCAAAACTCCCAATGCAAAAGCAATATCTGTAGCCATAGGTATACCCCAACCTATTGCCCCAGGCGAATCAAAGTTAAAACCCATATAAACGAGCGCTGGTATAACCATCCCACCGATAGCACAAAAAATAGGCAAAAGCGCTTGTTTTATATTTGATAACTCCCCAACTAAAAACTCGCGTTTGATCTCCAAGCCCACCAAAAAGAAAAAAACGGCCATTAAGCCGTCGTTTACCCAATGCAAAATATCCTTAGATATTCCAGTGCCACCGATATTTAAAGATACTTCGGTGTGCCAAAAATCATGGTAAACATGAGCCCATTGGGAATTAGCCCAAATCAATGCGACAACTGCACTGAAAAGCAAGACAATGCCGCTAGAAGCCTGTCTGTGAATAAACTCATGAAGCGGCCTTAAGAAACGGTCTATAGGCTCCGTACGAAACCTTATCGATTCAGAATCTTGCATTGAGGTTAATTATACCCTTATTCCGCCATCGGTTCTCTATTGATCAAAATCTCTATTCATTTAACCCAGAACGGTTCAGTAGCTCCGAAAGCGAAAATTCGCTGCTCTGGAGAAAAGATATCTGATCAGACTCCCGTTTGTGCAACTCTTCAACCTTGGCTGGGAGCTCGTCAATTACTTCTTCTGGAATGGTTATAACCCCTATCTTATCCGCGAAGATTATATCTCCCGGTCGAATCAGCTGATTACTAATGGTAATTGGATTGCCAGTATCTACCATATTCACAAACGCGCCAGTCCCATGTGCAGAAACAGTTCCAGGAGCAAAAGTGTGGAATCCTATTTCATATAAGTCGTCTGGATCCCTAACCCCACCATCGGTCACAACGCCAATTGCACCAAGAGCATTCGCCGTGTTAGCCATAATGCCGCCAAAAACCAAGCTCCGGGTATTATTGTGTCCCCCGGCTTTTATAACAACTACCGCGGGCTTTGGCGAAGCATCAATTGATTCCAGATATCGCCGTTGGACATCGGTCCGCGCCGGCCGATCAGGAGTTAGATTATCTAGAATACCAGTTATCGCATAACCAACCATTGGGCCTAGATCTGGGAAGAAGCAACGCACATCATATCCTAGGTATCCTTCTGTCGAATCTCGAACACCCATAAATCGGATCGTGTCAGAGATTTCCGCAGAAGTATATTTCTTCAAAGCCTCGATTTGTTCATTTGTCATCTGTTTAGCCATCTAAGCCTCCAATAATGATAGGTCTAATATTACAAAATTATCTGCTACTAGATTAACACTGATACCTAAATCATGGGAAACTTATTATATAATTTCCTTAAGATAACACGTTAATGCCAACACAAAATTAACGCTTGTTTAAATAACTGTTAATTTACTGTGTATAGCACAAAGAAAGTAAACTAAGAATCCCAAGGGTGGAAGTATAATCGCTAATAAAAAAGGGGTCGGTCGGTTGAACCAAATGAGGCGGCTTTTAGAAGTACTCGCTGTAGCCACAAGGCTAGGATTAACCTCTTTTGGAGGTCCTATCGCACACCTTGGTTACTTCCATAACGAATATGTCACTAGGCGTAAGTGGCTCAATACACAAACTTACTCTGAGATAGTAGCACTGGCTCATTTTCTCCCAGGACCTTCAAGCAGCCAGGTAGGAATTGCCATAGGCATAACAAGGGCAGGGCTTATGGGTGGTGTATTTGCCTGGCTAGGTTTCACTTTACCTTCTGCAACACTGTTAATTTTCTTTGCATACGGAATAAGCGGAGGTACAATTTCAGGAGCAACATGGCTAAACGGCCTGCAGGTGGTCGCTGTAGCAGTGGTAGCAGTGGCAGTTCTTGACATGGCAAAGAGACTCTGCCCAGATCGATCGAGGAAAACTTTCGCTATAGCTGCAGTGATCCCTATTCTATTTATACCACACGTCATAACTCAAATATTGGTGATAGGCGCCGGAGGCTTACTAGGTCTATTTTTACTAAAGGATCGAAACAACGAAGTTATTAACAACTATCGGTTCCCGATAAATCGTTCTGTTGGGCTAATATCAATAATTGTTTTTTTGACACTACTATTAGGACTTCCCGTAATCCTGCAAGTAATTACACATAAGCCTCTCGAAATCTTCGACAGTTTTTTTAGATCAGGCTCATTGGTGTTTGGTGGGGGCCATGTGGTTTTGCCACTCTTAGAAGCTGAGGTAGTACCTAACGGATGGGTGAGTAAAGAATCTTTTGCAGCTGGATATGCAGCTGCTCAAGCCGTACCAGGACCCCTTTTCACGTTTTCATCCTATTTGGGGGCCCTCATATCAACTCCACATCCCAAATGGTTATTGGGAATATTGGCGACTTTTGCGATATTCTTTCCGTCGTTCCTTTTGGTAACAGCCACATTGCCGTTTTGGAACAAGGTACGCGGCTCAAGAAGTTGCCAAAAAGCCTTAATGGGCATAAACGCAGTTGTTGTGGGTCTCCTGATTGCCGCTTTGTACGGTCTTTTAACTACAGTACAACACCTAGATTCGCACTATTTCGGCATTGGGTTCATATCATTTTCTCTACTGGCTTTCTTTAAGTGCCCTCCATGGTCGGTTTTAGTATTCGCTATTTTAGCGAGTTACCTTATCGGTATACTTTAAGCCTCAACATTGCAAAAAAACCAGGCTAGATATACCTCAATTGTGATAAAGTTAACGCCAATATTCCAAGAGCAGGAGAGCTCAGATGTATAGCGGCACAAATCAAACAATTTTAATAGAAGCTATTATTCCAAAAAGCACCCCATTGGTTAACTTGGCAGTGGACGCCGTACTAATAGTAGGGTATGCCGCCCTTACTGGCCTGTCAGCTCAAGCAGCCTTCTACTTAAATCCAGCAGTCCCAATTACAGGACAAACTTTCGCAGTCCTTCTTTCAGGTGCAGCTCTTGGCAGTAAGCGTGCAACTGCCTCTATGCTGTTCTATCTTATGGCTGGGGTATCTGGGCTACCAGTTTTCGCACCCGAAGGCGTAATAGCTGGAGCAAGTCGTGGCTACTTGCTCGGATTTGTTCTTGCAGCCGCATTGGTGGGGCATCTAGTTGAACGAGGCTGGGGCCGTAGCCTGATCAAATTGCTAGGAGCCATGTTTATTGGTGAATTAGCAATCTACGCAGTAGGGCTAACCTGGTTGGCATTCTACGTGCCATTGGACAAAGTACTTGAATATGGTCTCATCCCTTTCATTCCAGGAGACGCGATAAAGATGGTACTTGCATCACTAACGGTACCATTAGCATGGGCAAGCATAAGAAAACTAAAAGGGAAAAATTAAACCAAAGCTCAGTCTCATTCGTAATAGTTTTTACACTCGACACTTATGCCGTTTGAAACTGATCCGCCTGAACTCATAGCCACTTAAATAAGCTGGCATCGTGTTACAACATACAGAGGTTGTTATGTCTGAAATCAACGAACCGGGTGTCAATGTTTCAACGCACCCTATAGTTAAAGACAAGCTCACTAAGCTTCGTTCAGTAGACACAGAATCTAGGAAATTCAGGGAGCTCGTCAGAGAAATAAGTTTACTATTAGCCTACGAAGCCACTAAGAACCTAAATACTAAGACCGTTTCAGTGACAACCCCGGTAGGGGAAACAGAAGGTTCTAGCCTTGGTGGATATGTAGGGTTAGTACCAATTTTACGGGCAGGGCTAGGTATGGTAGAGGGCGTATGGGAGATGATGCCGGATGCTGTAGTATGGCACATTGGATTGCGCAGAAATGAACAAACACTTGAGCCCGTTCATTATTACGCAAACAAGCCTATTGAACCTGATGTTCAAGCATGCCTATTAATGGACCCAATGCTGGCAACCGGTGGCTCAGCCTCGGCTGCCTGTAATCTCCTAAAGTCTTGGGGAGTCAACCAAATTATATACATAGGAATTATAGCTGCCCCTGAAGGAGTACGTCGCCTTAAAAAAGATCATCCTGAGGTGCCTATCTACCTTGCAGGCTTGGATTCACACTTAAATGACCAAGGATATATTGTTCCTGGATTAGGTGACGCTGGGGACAGACAGTTCGGGACAGCCTAATTAATGGTCATTGTCAGCTTTCAGTATTAGGATTGAATGCCCCACGCCAGTCGTTAGCTGAGCTTAACTCTGGGACAACAGGTTCCGGTATTGAGCTTACTACTTCATCGTGCCAATTCTTAGCAGAAGCTATTAGCTGATCCTCAATCCCATAATCCAAAGGATCCGCCATAAGTACCTGCATCTGGGCATGATCCAGTTTGCTCCAATTGTCTACCATCCACTTCGCAGATAGGGTCATTCCCACGTGCGGCTCGACAATGTCTGTATAACCCAAAAGCTTCTTCAAGCTATATATGCTTAACTGACTGGAACGCTCATTCGAATAGCCACCAGCCAAAGAGTAAGCCTTAGGATGCGATATATCAATTACTTCGAACTCATGATCCAACGCCTCTCCCACAATACGGATCGTGTCTTTAACCGTGTACCCTACCTCATCTACAGAGTTGAAAATGTGCCCATCGCCTTCCGATTTATCACAACCTAAAAGAATCATGTGGGCTGCGTTATCAGCATAGCAAGTAAGTCTCATTTGACTGCCGTCTCCAGGCACTATAATTTGCTTGCGCCCATCCAAAACCCGTTTAACGATCGACCACATCCATTGTCTAGGTGCCCGTGGTCCGTAAACTGAAGAGTAACGGAACATCACTGCTTTAAAATCGCCGTTGTTATGATGCTCCATCACGCGGCGCTCCGTATGCGCAATAGCAAAGCCATAATGATTAAGGTCTCTTTCTGTGTAAGTAGGAAAGTCCTCGGGTAAAGGCATTCCTAATCCGGCAGGAAAAGTCAAATGCTCCGGCCTGATATAACTAGGGCCTCCCGCTCCTACTAATTTTGGAGTACGCCCAGCAACGACGTCTGCAATATGTCTGAGCCTGCCATACATTGAGACGACTATATCCCAAGTCTTACCCTCCATATCTTTCTCAAAAGTCTCCTTGGTAAAAGGATCACCATGAAGGTGCTCAGCAACTTCTGGAAGGTCGTCCGGCTCATGGAACCCTCGATGGTACAAAGTTACCTGATACCCTCGTTGATGCAGCCCGTCAATTATCAAAGGTCCAGTAGGACCTGTGCCGCCTACTACTAAAGCTTTCATAATATTTACTCCCTAGTTACAGCTTATAGCTCCAAAAATATAGCCTTAACACCGCTAGCTTGGACTGTCAAGGTACAACTAGTTTATGTTACCTTAACCCGAATCACATTATGAACCGCATTTAAGGGGTGACTTCTGATGACAACAAATGGCGATCGCGTAATATTGCCCGATAACGCCCATCCTTTACGATACAAGATCACACTAACTCCAGATCTTGAAAGATTCCTGTTTCATGGCGAAGAAACTATCGAAATTGAAATTACTAGAAACACTACCAGTTTATCTTTGAACTCCGACGATATAAAAGTTACTTCAGCATTAATCACAACTTCAACAGGAGAAAAAAGAGAGTCAACAGCAACTACTTACGACAAGAATCGACAAACTGTAACTTTTAATTTTTCCGAATCACTGCCGATTGGAAAAGCATCTCTAGAACTAGTTTTCTCTGGTGAATTAAATGATCGTCTTCACGGTTTCTATCGAAGCACTTACGAAACTGCCCAAGGAGAAACTCGAATACTAGCAGCAACGCAATTCGAACCGACAGATGCAAGACGTGCTTTTCCATGCTGGGATGAACCCAATAAAAAAGCGAGGTTTCAAATAAGCCTTGTTATTCCCTCCGAACTCACTGCTGTATCCAATACTCCGATACTGAGCGATTTGCCTAAAGGACACGGAACTAAACAGGTCACATTTCATGAGACCCCTACAATGTCCACCTATTTAGTGGCTTTTGTAGTGGGAGAACTTGAATCAATAGAAAATACTACATCTAACGGTACTTTGTTAAGAGTGTGGACTACACCTGGAAAATCAGATCAAGGTAAATTCGCCCTGGAAATAACAGCCCGTCTTCTAGATTACTACAATGACTACTTCGGTGTTCCTTACCCGTTAGACAAACTTGATCACATTGCAATACCAGATTTTGCAGCTGGAGCGATGGAAAACTGGGGAGCAATCACCTATAGAGAAGTAGCACTTCTTTTCGACTCTGAAAATTCGTCCCCACGGACAATGCAACTCATTGCTGAAATAGTTGCCCACGAAATGGCTCATATGTGGTTCGGAGATCTAGTAACGATGGATTGGTGGGACGATTTGTGGCTCAATGAAAGTTTTGCGTCTTGGATGGCAACCAAGGCAGTAGACAGTTTATATCCAGAATGGGATCTTTGGACTCAATTTATCTCAACTGATGTAAATACAGGCTTAAGCCTCGATGGGCTAGAGAACTCTCATCCAATCAAGCAAGCAGTTAAAGATCCATCAGAAATCAATCAGCTATTTGACGCAATTAGCTATCAAAAAGGTGCTTCCATTCTACGAATGTTGGAGCAGTTTCTTGGCCCAGACAAGTTTCGGAAAGGATTACAAAAATATATCTTTGACCACACTTATGGAAATGCAACAGGTGCTGACCTTTGGAAAGCCATAGAGGAGGAAAGCGGCCAGCCGGTGATAGAGATGATGAACAGCTGGATAGATCAGGTAGGATACCCATATTTGCAGGTTAGGTTAAATCGAAAAGACCCTCAATCTATAGAAATGTCGCAAAACAAATTTCTATACTCTGGGCCGAGTAATGATCCCACATTATGGGAAATCCCAGTGACAGTCTCAATCGAAAATGAACCTGTTCCCGTCACCCTTGCAATGAACACTAGGAACAGCAATTTCGACCTTCAAAACGAAACTCGTAAAGCTGATTGCTGGATAAAGGTAAATTCAGGGCAGACTGGTTTTTACAGAGTCATGTATGAACAACATGAACTAGCTCTGCTGAGACGCGGTGTAAACGACCGAATTCTACCAACTGCCGATCGGCTAGGACTTCAATCTGATGCATTTGCTCTATCTAAAGCAGGCTTCATCCCAGTTACAGATTTCTTAGACCTCGCAGAAGCCTATATACATGAAAAAGAGTACGCTGTATGGTCCGATCTTGCCTCAAACTTGCAGGGTATTGGATTACTAATTTCTGAAGAGCCATTTTACGATGATTACAAAAAGTTTTGCAGGATCCTTTTTAGCAAAATAACAAACCGTGTCGGATGGGACAAAAGTCCCAATGAAAATCACCTTGGAACACTCCTACGTAGTACCGTTTTGTCTTCCATGGCTATATTTGACGACCCGGAAACACTCGAGTTGGGACTAGAAAAGTTTCACAAATATCTTGAAGATCCAAATTCACTGTCACCAGATTTACGGAGTACGGTTTTCTCTTCGGCAGCCAGATCAGGTGACGTAAACACATATACTTCTATAAAAAGACTGTTTAATGAGGCTAATCTTCAAGAAGAAAAAATACGCCTTCTTGTTGCATTATCCAACTTTAAAGACACTAGCCTGTTAGAAAAAACCGTAGAGATGGCCCTTTCAAAAGAAGTGCGCTCGCAAGACAGCGTGTCATTAGTAAATATTTTGGCTGCAAATCCCGTACAAGGCAAACATATAGCTTGGGAATACGCAAAAACGAATTGGGAAGAATTTGACCGTCGATATGGCGCGGGGGGATTTGCGATGATGCGATTGGTCCAGATTGCTGGTAGATTTACCACTCCAGATCAGTTGAAGGACGTAGAAGCTTTTTTCAAAGAACACCCTACACCGTCAGCAAGTCGAACTGTGGAGCAGTCACTGGAAAGAATCTCTCTCAATATAAAATGGCTACAGAATAACAGAGAGTCTATGTCTGAATGGTTGAAAAAGTAACCTCCCATCAGTTTCTTCAATCCATAGCCATATCCATATCAGATCAGTTACTTCAAAGGGTCGATCTATACACTCGATCTTAAACCCAACATAGTCAATAGGTATTTCGAAG
>CAZBMS010000040.1:0-13596 GCA_964493125.1 uncultured Dehalococcoidia bacterium
TAGTCAGTTGCTGGGACAGCTAACCTAGAATAGGCACCGAACTTGCTAATATCGCCAGACAATTCGTGAAATTGTCCGCTGTCGAAGAAATCCTCGAAGATGCTCGCGCTCTCAGCATTTAAGATAGTTCGAGTTGCCGCCTCGTAAGGCAAGTCAGGAAATTCGACTTCTTGAATAGTTCCGATTTGTTCCAGGATTTTGAGAGATTCTCCAAAATTGACCTTAACCGCCTCCTCACCGTTGACCACCATGTCTTTCAGTAATGCAAATTTGAACTTGCGGCCGGAGGAATCTTGATCGTCATATTCAAAGGATGATTTAGAAGTTGTGTGGTCATAAGGGTCCCGACCCGCAATCTCATTCAGGACTAAGCCGCAGTCGTCAGCAGTGAGGCACATAGGCCCAAGTTTGTCCAGTGTCCATGAAAGCGGCATTGCACCATAGCGACTGACTCTTCCATAAGTCGGGCGCAATCCTGATATGCCGCAATTATGGGCGGGCATTAAAATAGAGCCCCATGTTTCTGAGCCGATTGCAAATGGCACTAAACCTGCAGCAACCGCGGCGCCTGAGCCGCTGGATGACCCCCCTGTCCAAGAGTCCTTATTTCCCCAAGGGGTGATGGCTGGGCCAGTAGCAGATGCCTGTGGATAGGCATATCCCATGCCGCCTGCTAGCTCTATCATCGCTAGTTTGCCTATAAGAACTGCACCTGAGTTGCTTAGTTTTTTGACAATGGTTGCATCGTAGTCAAGAATCTGATTCTTGAAAGGCACAGCGCCCCAAGTAGTAGGAATATCGCCCGCAGTTGCGATCAAATCCTTCACTCCATAGGGTATACCGTGTAAAGCGCCTTTATATTGGCCTTGGGAAATTTCAGCTTCAGCTTTCCTGGCTTCCTTCAGCGCCCTTTCTCTGGTTACTGTAACTAGAGCATTGTACTTGGGTCCATCAGCTTCTAGCCTGTCAAGAAAGAATTTTGCAAGCTCTACAGGAGAGACCTCTTTACTGCGTAGAAGCGGTCCTAATTCTCTAATAGGGAGGAATTCTGGAGTTTTGGTCACGATTTTTCCTCCTTATCATAAGGATGGAAAACGGAGCGAGGTTCGTCTTTGTAGGTTAGATCAAAATTACGCATCGCTATAGAAATATCGACGGTAGACTCAACCCCCTTAAGCACCTCTGCCATTTCCTCTTTGTCTAGCTGCTTCGAGAATCGAGCTTCTAGAAAGTGGAAGCGCTTTTCTATTTCTGCATTTCTTTCATTGTCCTCACCCATGTTCCCTCCTCAAGGAAGAACTCAGAACGGTAATTCTACTGTTGGTTGAACTTCGCTTCACTCTGCAAGTAAGTGAGCGCTACTATGCTACTATATAATAGAGTTCTGATAGTAACACAGGAGTAGCTATGAAAGTTGGCATTGTAGGTGCTGGGAGTATAGGCAGTAAGCTCGCGCGGGATCTTGATCTAGATACCGTTTCAGGAGTGAGTGTTGCAGCTATATGCAGCCGAACGGAATCCCGGGCTCGGAAACTTAACGAAACACTGAAGTCCGAAATAAAAATAACATCGCTCCAAGGCGTTGTAGACGAGAGCGACTTGGTTATAGAGGCGGCAGGCGCACCTGCGGTGGAGGAGATTGTGACGACTGCTCTTAGTGCTGGAAAGTCTGTAATGGTAATTAGCTGCGGAGCACTTTTGGGTCGAGATGATTTGGTTGATATGGCAAAGCAAAATAATGCCCGTATTCATGTCCCCTCCGGTGCGATTATTGGATTGGATGGCCTTCTAGCTGCATCTGAGGGCAAGATAGAGAACATAACGATGATTACTACCAAGCCACCTCAGGGACTGAAGGGCTCTCCTGGTGTGGAGATGGCAAACATTGACCTAGATCATATAACCGAAGCCATAGAGGTATTTGAGGGGCCGGTGAGTGAGGGCTATAAGAGGTTTCCAGCAAATGTTAACGTTGCGGCTGCGGTGAGCATGGCGGGTATAGGAGCTGATAAGACTAGGATTCGCGTTATAGCAGATCCTAAAGTTACTCGTAACACTCATGACATCATAGCCGAAGGTGAATTCGGGAGATTAACACTCCATATCGAGAATGTGCCTTCAGATGACAATCCAAGGACAGGAAAGCTCACGGCTTTGTCAGCACTTGCGTACTTGAAGCAGATGGTGTCGCCTTTGAGTATAGGTATCTAAGGCTTGTAATAACTGGAACACATCAGGCGGCGAAAAAGCCTATTTCAGGTTGAACCAGGCTAATGAAATCCTCACACTTCATTATGATTGAGGTCGTGTGGGATCCAGCGTTGAATGCAATCTTGTTCGCTAACAGTAGGGATTGATCTACAAATGTTGGGAGATCCATCAAGTTTCCGAAAGGCGGCACTGATCCTATTGTCAAACCAGTAAGATCTGTAACTTCGGTTGGTGATATCAGTCTGAGGTCTTTGATTTTGTAGAGACTCTTGAACTTTCGGGGGTCTACTCTAAGATTAGAGGCTATCACAACCAGTATAGCTTGCTTGTCTGCCTTCATCACCAATGCTTTGGCTCCCTGATCCATAGTTGTCCCGCGAACGTTGGAGGCCTCTTCACTAGTGTAAACGGCCTCATGGTACACAATCTCGTAAGCCACTCCATTGTTGTCCAACAATTCTTTAATATTGTTCATTACGCTACTCATGAAAGCTAGTCTAACTGCTATCTTTCTGTACGCAAAGGAGAATATGCCTGATATACTTACCGACGTTAAGAAATTTGGAGAGGGGGAGAAGAGAAATGGCTGTAATAGTTACTGGTGGTACAGGCTTCGTCGCCTCGAACGTAGTCAAGGTTTTGGCAGAACAGGGTCGTGAGGTCATATCAATCGACATAGCTTCTCCAGATGAACTTTTGTTAGCCTATACTGAGTCAGTAAGCGACATGATAACTTGGGCACAATCTGACATACTGAACATGTCTTCAATCGAGGAGGCTGCATCAGGTAAATCTATAGAAGGTATAATCCACGCAGCGGTTTACACAGTGGTTCTTGAAGATTTAGAGAAGAGTGATAGCAAGAGGATTTTCGATATCAACCTTGCTGGCACTGTCAATATGTTAGAGCTTGCCAGAAAAGTGGGAGTAAAACGGTTTATATATGTGAGTTCGGGTGGTGTATATGGCGAAACACCCCCAGAAATTCCGTTAATGGAAGATATACAACTGGATCCTACCAGTCTTTATAGCGTGACCAAATATGCAAGTGAGTTATTAACCCGTCGATATGCTCAATTACATGGGTTTGAGGGCGCGAGTGGTAGGCTTAGTGGTCCTTATGGTCCGATGGAGCGTCAGACCGGTCACCGCGCTGTTATGTCAATGATGTACGATTGGACAGGCAAGGCAATTCGTGGGGAGCCAATAAAGATAGAACCGCGACGTTCAAGTGGCGATATGACCTATGCGCTGGATCTGGCTGCTGGGCTAATCGCCCTTTTGGATGCACCGAAACTGAATCATAGCTTCTACAATGTCTCGAGAGGAATAATGGTTACCCAGAATGAGATCGTTGAAGCGTTCCGAAGGGCAGTTCCAGGGATAGAGTTTTTGGAGCCAACTTCAGACGACGGTATAGGCATTGGTTCGGGGCGCGGGCCTGCTGACAACACTCGACTCCGTGAGGACACGGGATTTAACGCTGAATATGATCCGGCTGATGGAATTAGTGCGTATATGGAGTGGCGCCGTAAGTACGACTTTACTAGCTAAGGAGGCTTCATTGGAGTATATAAATGTTGGCCGCAGTGGTCTAAAAGTTTCAAGAATATGCTTGGGCACGAACATGTTTGGCGAGGGGTATGTAGATGATGACCGGGCATTCTCCGTTATAGATGCAGCTTTAGATAGTGGCATAAATTTCATCGACACAGCTGACATGTATAACGACGGCAAGTCTGAAGAGCTGGTCGGCAGGGCAATTAAAGGAAAGCGGGACGATTTGGTGATTGGCACCAAAGGGTTCGCGCCTATGGGGCCTGGAGTTAATGATAGAGGTTTATCAAGAAAGCACGTGATAGATGCAGTCAATAGTAGTTTGAGCCGGCTAAAGACGGATTATATAGATCTGTATCAGGTACATTGGTGGGATCCAGAAACACCGATTGAAGAAACTCTTGGCACTCTCAACGACTTGGTACGAATCGGAAAAATCCGTTATCTGGGGTGCTCAAACTTTGCGGCTTGGCAACTAGCTAAAGCTTTGTGGACCAGTGATAAACTGGGTCTAGATAAATTTGTTTCTATACAATTGCTCTACAACATGGCTCAAAGGGGAATAGAGGAAGAGGTATTCCCCTTAGCAGAAGACCAGGGCGTAGGAGTAATTCCGTATCAGGTATTGATGGGTGGTCTTTTAACCGGATCATACGATGTTACAAAGGAGCCGCCGAAAGATAGTCATATGGCTTCAAGACATGCCGGAGGTGCCAAGACCAGATTCTGGAACGAAAGAACGTTCAAGCTTGTTGATGAAGTCAAGAAAGCAGCTGTACAGCTTGGGTATGAGCCTACCCAGGTATCTCTTGCGTGGTGTTTGTCAAAGTCGCCGATCACGTCCGTAATAGTTGGTTCAAGTAGACCGGAACAAATAACCCAAAATGCAAGGTCGCAAGAGATTAGATTGCCCGAAGAGACGCTTGAGCGTCTAAACAGCCTATAGTATGGGTAATCTGTCATTGAGGCTTCTGGCAATTCTTGTCGGGCTAGCCCTACTGTTCTCAGCGTGTTTCCAAAGAGGGGCAGATCAACAAGATGAGACACTACAGGCCCAGTATAGTCCATTGTCTCTATCATCCGACGATCTCTCAGTTCATACCTTCACTGGGATTTCCAGCCCAAGGGCAATCACCTATGATGGAGTAAACTTATGGATCGCCAATATTGGAATGAATACCGTCACAGAAATTTCGGAAGAAGGCGTAGTATTGGACACTTACAAAGTTGGAAACTCGCCGAAGGCAGTGGAGTTTGACGGAAAAGATATATGGGTGGCTAATAACGGCGAGGGGTCAGTAGATAAGTTGAATCTGCAAGGAGAAGTGATAGGCACATATCCTATTGGCGGAGGCTACACGGCTCCAACATCACTTTTGTATCATCTAGGACATATTTGGGTGGCATCGTCATGGGGTAATACTGTCAGCAAACTAGATCTGGGCGGAAAAACCCTAAAAACTACTCGCATCCCCGGATCTCATCCTGCCCCATGGGCTCTAGAGACTGACGGAACGACTGTTTGGCTTGCTAGCTTGGATCAATCAGTTGTTCAGGAACTGGATGAATCGGTGGAAATTTTGCACACATATCCAGTAGGACTTGGACCTGAAACTCCATGGGAGCTCGGTGGCCAAGGGCCTGTTGATCTAGTCCATGATGGGACTAACTTATGGGTTGCTACAAACTGGCGGCATGTTGTGAGCAAAATGAGCCCAAACGGAGAAATGTTGGGCGAATATCCAGTCGGTGCGTGGCCCATGGCGGTAGCGTATGATGGCGCAACAATTTGGGTAGTAAGTTATAGAGATGATAAAGTAGTGAGACTCGATTTGGATGGTAAGGAGATAGGCGCTTTTCCTACAGGCAAGAACCCGATTGCTATAGAAGCTATAGCCGGTTCAATTTGGATTGCTAACTTTGGCGACAATTCCTTAACAAAGATAACCTCATGACCTTGGTCACTGTGAATGAATAGAGCAACCTCACGTTTGAAAATTAATGAGATCTTTTAGTCGGAGTAATCATATGTCGCGCCTTGTTTTGGTGACTGTGCTCACTCTTATTCTTTTCGGCTGTCAGGTACCATGGCTGGGTCAAAATAACACTCTATTGAGAGTCGCTTTGCCATCTTTTGGCCCCGAGTTGCTTGATCCTTCGATGGATACTAAATCAGGGCTGCAATATCATGGTCACATGTTCGATCATTTATTGGGCGGTAATGTTGATGGCAGTGCTGATGGGCAACTTGGAGTATTGGAAAGCTGGAATGTTAACTCTTTGGCTACCAGCTATACGCTTAAACTTCGTGAAGGAATGAAATGGCATGATGGGGTAGAGATTACCTCTAAAGACATCGAGTTTATGATGAGCTACTACTCACGTGATGCCGCAAAATGTGGTGCATGCCCCATTATCAGGCAAGCTGTCGACGATGTAGAGATTGTTGATTCCTACACTGTGAAGATACATTTAAAGAACCCAGACGTTATATTTATGAACAACTTTAGTCCCGTTGATGGGGATATGCCGATATTGCCGGGACATTACTTCGAACAGGTTGGAGCAAAGGAGTTTACAGAGAAGCCTATAGGCAGTGGCCCGTGGAAGTTTGCCGGGAGATCAATGGACGATTTCATAGAATACGGAGCGAATAAAGACTATTGGAATCCGGAACGCATACCTAACTTCGATCGTCTTAGAATTATAAAGGTCGCAGATGCTGCCAAGCGGGTGGACATGCTGAGATCTGGGGATGTTGACATGGCTATGCTGAGGCCAGCGGGGGAAGCGTTCAGCATGGAGGTTCTACAAGAGAAAGTGGAGCCACTTAAACAGGATGGATTTACGCTTAAGGGCCCTAGGTACATTACTAGTACCGTTTTGAGATTTTTTATGAGCTATGATGAATCTTTCTATACATCCAGCGTAGACTTCCGGAAAGCCTTGGCCCTAGCGTTGGATATTCCTTCAATTCTAGATTCGGTATATGCTCCAGAGGTCGCTTCCTTGGCTACTGGCTCAGCAATGTTTAGCCCGGTGGAAGATGGATATGACCCTTCTCTATCCAATTATCCCTACGACCCTGAGTCCGCGAAGTTGCTACTGAAGAAATCCGGATACCAGGGAGAGACTGTTTATCTATTTTCCATAGCGGCATACGGGTTGACTGAAATGTTGCAGCTTAATGGATTGATAGCCGAAGATTGGAGAAAGATTGGGGTTAATGTTCGTATAATTCCAAGCGAGTACCCACTAGTTAAGGTCAGGTATCATTCCCGACCACAAGTGTTTGAAGATGTTGCTCCAGCCCCGATATTTCATGGAGTTGATTACCAAACTATGCCCAGCGTGCTAGGTCTCATTAAGAGATATATGGGTAGCGACGGTGTTTTGGCGTATCACGACCCAGGTAAGGGCGACCGTATTTTTGAAGAAGTGAGTCTTATATCTAATCCGGACGCTCGGTCTGGAAGGCTGCGAGAGATTAACCGAATGCTATTTGATGAGTATTGGGCCATACCGATACTATGGCGCCACGAAGTCTATGGTCTAAGTCCGAAGCTAACGGGTTGGCAGCCGACGGATGGGACCTCATCTGATTTACACCTCGAGACGTTAAGCCTTTTTCCATAGTGGAGACGTATAATGGCTCCAGATACGGTATCCCCAAACCTAAGTATGGGTAACAGGACGCACTTGCTTTAGGATGCCTCGAATTATCCTACTACCAGCATCTCGTCTGTACTAAACAGTGGAGATAGGTGCTCTTGTCCGTCATCGGTAATCAGGAACATGTCTTGTATATGGTAGTAATTAACATGCGGCTCGAATGCAAGGACCATTCCTGACTCTATTATTATGTCGTTGTTGGGCACCAAATAGGGTTGTTGTTGATGCCACCAGGTACCTACTCCGTGACCTGCTAATGCGACTCGCCCTTTGATACCTGCATTCTTGAAGGCATCGGACGCAAATCTATGAATTTCACTTGCCTTTACACCTGGTTTTGCTTGTTCGATTGTTCCTCTATATATGCCCAATATAGTATCGTAAGTTTTCTTCTGTTCCTCAGAAGGGTTTCCCAGTACGACTGTTCGTGATTGATGGCCCGGGTAGCCCTGATACCAGAAAATGTAATCATTTCGGATAATGTCACCAAGCTCAAATTGAAATCCACTTTCCCCGCCATACATGACTGTATTCCGACTAGAATTAAGAATCCCATGGGCCCAATTGGCTTCTTTATCGAGACATGCTGCTATTAGTCTGCTGTGTACATCTCGTTCTGTTTCACCAGCTTTAACCGTTGCAAAAACTTCTAAATACGCCTCATCTAGCCTGCGGGCACCCTCTCTTATAAGCTCTACTTCGCTAGGTGTTTTTATCCATCTGACCTGGTCCATCATGCTCGTACAGTCGATGAGCTCTGCGTTGGGAAGAAGGGCATCCATTTCATCCCAATGCACAGCGCTAAGGTAGGATTTCTCTAACCCTATACGTGAATTGTCGAGTCCCTTGTCTTTCAGCACATCAACCACTTTACTGTATGGGGATTCCCCATAGTCATCGCACATCTCAATTTTTTCGAGCCATGAGTCGCGTCGGGCGAGTGGGGCTGCAAAGCTGTTTAATATCATTACGGGCTCCCCTTCTCTCGGCCAAACTACTAAAACTGCTCTTGGGGAATCTGGGAAGTCCAAATGGCGGGCCAGAGTCCCGGGATAGGCAAACCCTGAGAGGTAAGTGAAATTTTTCCCTGAGCGAGCAACCACGGCGTCAAGTTTGTTCTCGTCCATTAATTTATTGAGTCGGTCTATATTCGCTATGATGCTTCTCTTTTCTTGAGTCATTTATTCCCCCGTGATGGTTTTTATAGCTATATGGAGAGTAAGCGGCCAAACCCATTGATAGTAGAGTGTACGCCTATCATTCGGAGTGCCTTCCAAATTGTCGCCTGATTGACAGTGATAACGGTCTTATTCAATCTTTTTTCCAGTTTCTCTACGATTTCTAGAGCCCTCCAAGCGGTTCCGGGTATGTAAACAGTATCTGCATCTTCGGAAGCTGCTCTGGTTACAAATTCAAAGATTAACTCGGGATCTTGATTGCCTATAACTCCGTGATGTGTGCGCTGCTGCATTTCGGGCTCGCCTTCCGCACTGGCTACGCTGAAGCCAGACTCTTCTAAAAGTGGCTTGAGGCCTTGTTCGAGAAGAGTTTGACCGTATGGGCCTACAACACTGATTAGCCTTGAGCCAGTAGCTTTCATAGCCTCTAACGAGGCCTCCATTGCTGTAATTGCAGGTACACCACCTGAGGCTTCGGTTATCTGATCAGAGATTGTTTTGCTGTATGCTATGCTGCCGGTCCTGTATGTGCCGCTTGTGCATCCGTAGGCAATGACCTCCACACTTGCGCTACCTATATATCTTGCTGAACGTTCGATATCTGCGTTCATATCAAGTAGCTCTATTCCATCACCTCCGCCTGGTTCTGATGGGCCTTCCAGCCACATACGTTCTGCATGTACGGTGACACCGTGAGGCACTGCCATATTGAAATCGGGTTCCACTACTTGATTGGTAGACGGTACTATGACTCCTATGCGTCTTGGAATAGCCATGTTGTCTCCTTAATATGTGTTGAACATTTCTTGTATGGAGTTAGTATTCGTGGTTGTGGAAAGTGCCAGCATAAGCAGAATGCGAGCTTTTTGAGGACTAAGGTTGTCTGCAGATATTAAGCCGGTCTCTTTGCTGCGATTGGTGGGGATAACCCTACCTGCTCCGGTTCGTGTAGCGATTGCAACGGCTATTCCAGCTTGGCTAGCTTCTGCAAGTCCATCATTCCAGTCTGGAGCTCCCGACCCTCCCCCTGTTGCTGCACCTATTATCCCATCAACTTTGGCATCGATTAAGAATCGGGCTTGCATCCCATTACCCCCTGCCACAGCGTAGACTACTTCTACCCTAGGCATTTCGAGTTCATGTGAAACCGCGAATTCAGTTTGGTATGTGTGTCTTCTGGTCGGCTCTCTGTAAAACACGGGCTTTAGGTCGGAGTCAAGGTAGCCCAGCATTCCTAATTCACGGGACCCAAAAGTTTCTACTCTGTAAGAGTTTTGTTTGGTCGCCTCACGGGCTGCTTGGATTTCATCGTTCAGTAGAATCATAACGCCCTTACCATGTGCCTCTTGTGAGCTGGCGAGCAAGATTGCGGATAGTAAATTGTTGTCGGAATCTGTTCCTAGGGCTGAAGGGGGCCTCATAGACCCTGTAACTACTACCGGTTTACTGCTTTTGACAGTTAAGTTTAGGAAGTAAGCTGTCTCCTCCATAGTCGAGGTGCCGTGAGTGAGTACTAGGCCGTCTACCTCAGGCTGAGTTTCAAAGATGTGGTTGATCTTGCTTGCGAGTTGAACCCATTCAGGAGCCCCGATTGCCATACTGGGTGTTTGGAGAACCTGCTCTGCTTCAACTTCGGCATATTGCGATACCTCCGGTATCCTAGCCAAACTTTGGTGGACGTCGAGATTCTTGCCGCCGAGCCAGTACTGGACAAACTCAAGCCTTGGAGAGCCCCAAGAAGCGATCGTCCCCCCTGTCCCAAGCAAGCTAACCAGAGGTAGCCGATTATTGCCCAAGGTGAAGCCTTCGCTCTATGGAGATCGTGCTCGCTTTTGGAGTCGACTGGCTATCGTCCACGTAACTTCGGGTCCAGTATGTCTCGAAGGGCATCGCCAAATACGTTTATACCAAATACTACGATAGTCAAAGCCATTCCAGGGAATATCCCTATCCATGGCGCACCTGAAAAGTATGCTTGGGTGTCACCGCTGAGCATAGCGCCCCAAGAAATAATATGAGACGGTGTGCCTACGCCTAGGAAGCTAAGTGATGCCTCAATTATGATCATTGTGCCTACGGAAGCGGTAGAAACAACCATCACAGATGCAAATGTATTTGGAAAAACGTGAAGGGCCATTATTCGTATATTGGAGGCGCCGATTGTACGGGCCGCTTCAATGTAAGGGACTTCTTTCAGGCTAAGGGTAACTGCTCGTACGACACGAGTAAATCTCGGGGTGAAAATGATTGCAAGTGCCAAAATGATATTGTTAAGAGATTGACCAAATGCAGCCATCAAAGCTATAGCTAATAGGAGTGACGGAAATGCAGATAAGGCATCAACAAATCGCTGTATAATAATGTCATACTTACCACCAAAAAATCCGCTGGTTACCCCTATGATAGATCCCAGTGTAGCAGCGGCTGCCATAGATAGTATGCCAACGTATAGGGAAACTCGGGCGCCGAGAACGCATCTTGTTAGGATGTCTCTCCCCATAACGTCTGTTCCGAACCAGTAAGTATTGTCAGGGGGAAGCAATATTGCGAAAGCGTTAGCTTTCAGTGGGTCGTGCGGTGTCATAGCTGGTCCTATTATCCCCACAATTGTGGCGATAAGTAGAATCCCTACACCTGTAGCTCCTAGAGGTTTTTGCCGAGCAAATCTGAGCCAAGTTCTTAGCCTGGCTGGCAAAAAGTTTTTAGGAGCGTCTAGTGCTTTGATTGTTGTCTCTTCAGCCATATCTCTTGCTTTTACCCGTAACGTATTCTTGGATCCAGCCATGCGTACATTAAGTCAACTATAAGATTAGCAACCAACGCAATGCCAGCAAAGTAAATAATATAAACTTGTATTGCAGGGAGGTCTCTGGAATTCAGTGCGCTTATCAGGCCACGACCAACCCCTGGAATGTTGAAAATAGTCTCGATTATTACCGTTCCGGAGAACAGGAAGCCTATCTGTGTTCCTCCTATGGTAACTACTGGAAGCAACGCATTACGAACCCCGTGTCGCAGAACAACCAACGCTTCACCAAGTCCTTTGGCTCTAGCTGTTCTAATATAATCTTCTCTAAGAACTTCGAGAAGTTGGGCGCGAGTCATTCGAACAAGCAGGCCACTAGACGCAAAGCCGAGGGCTATGGAAGGAAAAATCAGTTGTTGAAAACTGGTTATGGGTTCATCCCAAAGATTAACAAATCCTAAAGGAGCAGACCATTTAAGGCCAACGGAAAGAAGCAAAACCACTAGTAACCCTACGAAAAAGCTTGGCATAGCCAAGCCTAGAATTGCAAACCCTCGCAAAAGATAGTCAACTGCGCTGTCTTGTTTTACCGCAGCCAAAACTCCTATTGGTATGGATATTACAGAGATCACAATCATACTAAAGAAAGCAAGTTGAACCGTTATGGGTAACTGACGACTTACCTGTTCACTGATAGACATCTTCGTGACGAAAGAATTGCCTAGGTCACCACGAACCAAATCAGACATCCAATCAAGATATTGAACATAGATTGGGTTGTTCAGGCCCATTTCTTCGCGTAACTCGTCTACGTCTTCCTGAGTGTAGCTAAGTTCGCCCGAAGGGCCTGAAAGTATAAGGGCCGCTATATCGCCTGGGATAATTCTTAACAGGGCAAACACGGCCATAGAAACGCCGATTAGAGTAGGTATGAATAAGAGAAGCCGTCTTAATACGTACTTTCGCATTCTGGTTCTGCTCTTCTAAATATGCGAGCCTATGGGCGTATATAAAAACCCATAGGCTCGCATATTACTCAACTAAGCTATATTACGGTGCCAGCCAAAGCTCTTCAAAGCTAAAGTTGGAGCCGTCTAGTACTGGTGGGGTATAACCGCGCCAGTTACCTCTGTGAGGCTGCTGAACTGCTGGCCTAACTGTACCCAGCATAAAATTGTCCTTTATTGTCATCGCCGCCATCTCTCTTAAGATCGGGGCTCGTTCAGCAGGGCTATTAAGGACAGTCTGCTTATCATGCAATTCCTTCCAGCCTGCTGGGAGATAGCCAGTTCGGTTACGGCTACCATCCTCGAAGAGGAAGAAGATATTGGTATGATATGCATCAGGGTCGACGAAAGGTGCACCAACGCTGTCGGAGAATAGCTCGAAGTCATAGCCTTCAAGTCGGGCTGACCTTGTGGCCCAGTCCATCTTGATGACTTCAACATCAATGTAAATCTCAGAAAGCATTGACTGCAGTGCTTCATTCTCTCTGAGGCCTTGTCCGGAAGTGGCGCTTAAGGAAGAGGTCTTCAAGCGATTATTCGGACCGTATCCGAGACCTTCCATGATCTTCTTGGCTTCAGCAATTTCTGCGTCCTTCTTGGCACCAGCTGGTGCGTAACCTTCGTATTCACGCCACTCAGCTTCAGTGTGGATCCAGTCCCAGCCTATGTAGTAAGGAGGTGACAGGAAGCCGATTCCATCAAATGCCAACTTGTTAACTACGTCTCGGGAAACCGCTAGGTTAATCGCTTTTCGCAGGTTGTCGGCATCTGGATCACCCACTGGGCCGAAAGGAGCATTTCGAGTGTTAATCTGATAGCTTCTGTAGCCAATCGCTACAAGAGCTGGCGTTACAGTACCAGGTACGTCTTTCTCTATTGACTCTACGTTGGCTTTCGAGAAACACACCCAAGTACAACTGGTATCGATTCTACCCGTCTTGAAAGCGGCAACCCGTGCAGTCTCATCGGGCACTTCGTAAATGTCTATACCGTCCAAATAAGGTAGCCCATCTCGATAATAATTCGGGTTCTTGTCCACTTTGAAGAAGTTATTAATCTCAACGCTAGAGAACTTGAATGGACCGAATTCTCCGCCTAGTTCACCCTTCGAAGGATCTAGGTCTCTGTTCTTACCGCCGGCATCAGCATCGATGGGCTTTATGTAAGTGTCCGCATGGAACATTACGAATCCACCAGTCATGCAGGGTATGAATGCAGCCCTAGG
>CAZBMS010000041.1:0-13318 GCA_964493125.1 uncultured Dehalococcoidia bacterium
GTCGTTAGAAGGGTTCAATCCCATGTTGGATTTGAGAATTCCTTTTTCTATCTCAGGCACAACATTCTTGTCCCAAGGTTGTATAACCAAGAGCCTTGGTTCCGGAGCAGTTATCGTAGCCAAGTGATTCAAAGGAGTGGGCACACCGTGATAGTCGACCAAAACATTGTCTAACAGGCTAGGAGTAGCCCTACCAGTTCTCACAGTATTGATGTCACGCTTTAGCGTATCTAGTGTTTTATTCATACGGGATTCTGCATCGTCCATAAGTGAGGATGTCGTCATAATAGTACCTCCATTTTTAAGGTTATATCGAAATTAACAGCACTACATGGCTAACAGCTAAGCTAACAATCGATACTATTTCATATCTTCCGGCTTAACGCTTCGGACCAACCAATGTTCCCAAAGTCTCACCTCTCAGCAAACTGGGAAGACTGCCGGGAGTAAACAAATCGAATACCACTATCGGAAGCTCGTTTTCCATACACAAGGATAAAGCGGTTGCATCCATTACTTCAAGTCTGCGGTTCAAGGCATCTATATAATCCAACTGTTCGAACTTTTTTGCATTAGGATTCTTATTGGGGTCTGAATCGTAAACACCATCAACTCGGTTCTTCGCCATGAACACGACCTCGGCGTCTATCTCCAGTGAGCGCAATGCTGCCGCCGTGTCTGTAGTCATATAGGGATTGCCAGTTCCGGATGCAAAAAGTACTATCCGGTTCCTCTCCAAATGAGTTATTGCACGACGCCTAATATAAGGCTCGGCAACCGAACGCACGTCGATTGCCGTCATTACTCGCGTTTCTAATCCAGCCCGCTCAAGAGAATCCTGAAGGGCAAGAGAGTTCATCAAAGTTGCCAACATACCTGTGTAGTCGGCTGTAGCCCTGTCCATGCCTCTCGCTTCCCAATCCTCGCCTCGCCAAAAGTTTCCACCGCCTATAACTGCTGAAAGTTGGACACCTGTCTGAGAAGCTTCCTTAATCTCTCCCGAAAGATAAGCAAGAGCAACCGGGTCTATACCGTAATCATTGGAACCTTTCAAAGATTCGCCGCTTAGCTTAAGTAGAACTCGATCGTAAGCACGCTTAGCCATTTTCTTGTTTACTCCCCGAGAGTAAACCTAGCAAATCTTTTCACGCGTATGTTCTCACCCACTTTAGCAGCCACTTCCGTAACAATATCTTGTATGGTTAGTGCATTGTCACGTATGAAAGGTTGCTGAAGTAAGCAAATCTCCTCAGCGCTCCGCTTCTCATCCTCACCGATCTCTGATTTATCCACATACTCAGGCGCCATAGCAGCAATTTGCATCGCCAAGTTGTGAGCTAATTCCGCAAATTCTGGAGTCCTAGAAACAAAGTCTGTCTCACAATTAATTTCTACAAGTGAGCCTATTCTGCTACCGCTGTGAACGTAAGAATGTATTAGGCCTTCACTGGTCTCTCTATCGGACTTACCAGCTATTTTCTCTATCCCTTTAGCTTTAAGTATCTGCTCTGCCTTTTCAATATCACCGTTGGATTCTTCAAGTGCCTTTTTAGAATCCATCACCCCAGCACCAGTCAAATCTCGCAAAGCCTTAATTTGTTCAGTAGTAATTGCCAACTCGGATTTATCTCCTAGGCCTCAGCCGTTGCCTCAGGCTCTTCCTCTGACGGATCACCCTGAGGTTCAACAACCTTTATAGGTTCGATTACAGGCGGGATAGGCTCTACAACAGGCGTCGCTATATCAGTCTCAATTGCCGCCCTGAGTTGCATGCCTCGGTGTACTGCATCAGCCACCTTCTGTGTCATTAGCCTGATGGATCTTATAGCGTCATCATTTCCAGGAATTGGGAAATCCACTTGATCAGGGTTGGCATCAGTATCGACCATAGCAACTATCGGCACTCCCATACGCTTTGCCTCGGCAACCGCAATGGCTTCCTTGCCAATGTCTATCATAAAGATAACGCCGGGAAGTTTGGTCATAGATTTAATACCACCCAAATAACGGTTAAGCTTTTCTATCTTATCGTCTAGCTTCTGTGCCTCCTGCTTAGAAAGCACGGTGAACTGCCCCTTCAACTTCTGTTCCTCAAGCTGGACGAGATAATCTATCCGCTTCTGTATGGTAGCAAAGTTGGTGAACATACCTCCGAGCCAACGTACGTCGACATAAAACGCACCACACCGCTTTGCCTCTTCTACAATCGCCTCCTGAGCTTGGCGCTTGGTCCCAACAAACAACACCTCTTCCCCAGATGCAACCACATCAGAAATATAGTCACAGGCCTTACCCAATAGTTCCAAAGTTTGCTGTAAGTCAATTATGTGAATTCCGTTCCGAGTAGCAAAAATGAACTTTTTCATTTTTGGATGCCATCTCCGAGTCTGATGTCCAAAGTGAACACCGGACTCTAGCATCTCTTTCATAGTGATCGGACCCTGATCCTGATCAGGCGGGATCTCCGATAGCACTGCTGCTCCGGTGCTACTTATTTGCTCGATCTCATCAACCATATAAACTCCTAATCACGAAAAGGGCATTTGCGCACGGAAGTATAGCATAGGGCATGCCCATGGGCAACGCTGCCCAGATTGACACCCCAATCTGCGAATGCTAAATTGGGTCGGTTGTTAGCAGTCTGTTGTTAAGGCTGTTAATTTTTTTTGAGAGGTTATAACAGTGCCCCTTTACGACTACCAGTGTTCGGTTTGCGAACATATATTTGAACTGGTTCACGGATTCAACCAGCCAACGGTTCAAAAGTGTCCTATGTGTGAAGGAGACGCGAATAGAAAGCTTCATTCCGTACCGGTAATATATAAAGGAACTGGATTCTACACTACTGACTACGCCCGAAAACAACCCGGTGGTGGTTCTTCTTCAGTATCATCAAGCAGTTCGTCCTCCGATTCACAATCTGAATCATCATCGGACTCCTCAAAAAGCGCATCAGAAGATGCGGGTAGCAGCACCAAATCAGATTCAACTAAACCCTCTGACTCCCCCAAAGACTCGTCTTCCAAACCATCAACTAACTCTTAGAGCTAACTTTGCGCGCCCTCATTCAACGCGTATCCAGTGCTTCTCTTGCCGTAGGTGGCAATGAGGTGAGCTCAATAGGGAAAGGGTTAGTAGTTTTCCTCGGTATCGGTCACGGTGACAGCAAAGAAGAAGCCGTATATTTGAGCGAAAAAATTGCCAATCTGAGGATATTTTCCGACGACGAAGGGAGGTTCAACCTATCTGCAATTGATACAAGTTCGGATATCCTACTCGTAAGTCAGTTCACTCTTTACGCCGACACTAGGAAAGGTCGCCGCCCTTCGTTTGTAGGCGCCGCATCACCGGAAATTGCAGAACCCCTGATGACACAAATGGCCGAATTACTCCGTCAGTTGAACCTTTCAGTGTCTACTGGGGTTTTCCAGGCACACATGATGGTGAATCTCATAAATGACGGGCCAGCCACATTTATGATTGACAGTAATGATAGACATTCTCCCAGAAACGGTTAAGGATTGGGTTAGCCTAGATAACTACTAGCTAGACCAAGTCGCAAGGTGCCCTATGCCCACTACTCGTAGACTACCTACATCATTCAAATCTGCAATGTAAATCCTACTCCCATCTTGTGTACTTTCCTGATCAAGTGAACCTGCAAATATTATACGAGTGCTATCAGGAGACCAAACTTGATGCGACTCTCCAAACTGATCAAAAAATGCGTACCAGATCAACTGATCATGTGAGGGCTCAAATCTAGCAATTTGAGTATCCGTTCCATTGTCCAAATCCAGAATCCTCCATTGGAGATTCTCGCCCGAATCTCCCACCGCCACATAAGCTATCTTGCTACCATCCGGTGCCCAGAAAAAGGCGATTATTGATGTCTCTTTAAGTATCCTGGACTTACCCGAAGCTACATCTACCAGCTTCAGCCGTTTCAGCAAATAGTCTTCATTATCCAGCGATTCACCAACAGCAATACGATCACCTTGGGGGCTCCACATAAAGGCGGCGTTCCCACTAACGGCTGTTAGTTGTCGCTTCAGATAGCCAGTCGCTGAGGAAACAGTTAACGCATCGCCGCCTACTCCAGGCTCGATCATTCCTATCATCTTGGAAGTAGGTGACCAGGAAGACATCCTGTGTTTAGGTGAAACAAGACCCACGCTGACTAGAGCGCTTGATTCGTTAATTTCCGCCCTCAACAAATCACTTTCTCTACGCACTAGAAGAGTCTCAGAATCATGTGACCAATCAATAGAGACCGATTTACCTTCGGTCAGTTCTTGGGGATTCATAAGCCCAGACGAATCAGCTAGGTACAAAGTCTTCATCTCATCATCTCGCACTACGAAAGCCAGGTGTTCTCCATCGGGCGACCACAAAGCATAGTGAGGAGAGCTAATCCTAAAAACCGGCTTGTCCTCTACCGAATTTTCAAAAAGTTGAACCTGACTGGTGCCCTCGGCTCTAGCGACATGTAAAGAATCCCTTTTTTCGTCCGCCGCACCCCCAGAAAAAGAGGAATATGACAACATATCGGCTGCGGGAGACCATCCTGGCCATGTATACTTCGAATCACCTTGAGTAATCTTCAGCCTATTGCTCCCGTCAGGTTTAACCGTCCAAATTTGGAAGTCATCACTTACGTATGCTATGCGGCCTTGATCGTCAGCTTTAGCAATAAGATTAGGATCCGTATTCCCAGAAGTCTGCGACAATAAGTCTCCTGAATTCCCACCACAAGCGATCAGCAAAGTTAGTGCTGGGATCAGAACAATAACCTTTCGAAACCTAACTAGCATTTCAAATAAGTGGTCTACGCCTGCAGATCAAGGCTGATATCAAGAGCCTTAACAGAGTGTGTGAGCGCTCCCACAGAGATAAGATCTACACCCGTTTCAGCAACCTTGCGTACATTATCAAGAGTGATTCCACCTGAGGCCTCAGTAAGTGCCCGCCCTTTAGCCATATTGACCGCATGTGTCATATCTTCAATTGACATGTTATCAAGCAATATTATGTCGGCACCCGCATCTATAGCTTCCTTAGCTTCATCAATCGTCTCGACTTCTATCTCGACCTTAAGAGTGTGAGGTGCCTTTTGATAGGCGTGCTTTATAAGATATTCTATCGACAATTGCCCCAACCTAGCCGCAGCAATATGATTGTCCTTAATTAGTATCCCATCTGAGAGATTAAACCTGTGGTTGTGTCCACCACCAACGGCCACTGAATATTTGTCTAGGTAACGGAGACCAGGAACAGTTTTGCGAGTGTCAATTATCTCCGCAGGTAATCCGCTTATCTCCCCAACATACTGCGCCGTCTCGGTAGCTATGCCGCTCATCCTTTGAAGAAAGTTCAGTGCTGTACGCTCTCCCGTTAATATGCCTCCTACCTGGCCTTCGATTTTGGCAATAAGATCACCTGCTATCAGCTCTGCGCCATCTTCCAGAATAGGTACCGTTTCCAAACTCGGATTAACCCTTGAAAACACTGCTGCTGCAACACTAAGCCCTGAGAGGATGCCTGATTCCTTAGCTACTAGAAGAGCCTGTCCGATCTGACTACGGGGCACTAGCGCTGAGGTAGTGTGATCCTGAGAAGTAAGATCTTCCTGAAGAGCCCTATCTATAATGTCTAATGTGTCTCGAGTTATCTGTAACAATTCACTAAAATCTCAATTGTTTCGGGAGCAGTTGTCTAATCTCTTCTCTAAATGGGCCGTCTTTCGATATTGAGAATATCCTTATTTACTGTCGTCTATTCCCTTTTCAGAGACAACATCTGCTCGAGCGCGAGTCTTGCGTAGTGAGCAGTGTCTTCATTGACTGTGATCTGGTTAGTTACTTTTCCAGCAACTAAACCTTCTGCAACCCATGCAAGATATGCTGGATGGATTCTGTACATTGTGGCACAAGGGCAAACTACAGGATCAAGGCAAAATATGGTTTTGTCTGGATTCTCTTTTGCCAATCTGTTTACCAAGTTTATCTCGGTGCCTATTCCGAATACAGAACCTGGAGGGGCCTCCTCTACAACCTTAATTATGAACTCAGTAGACCCGTCCATGTCGGCCGCTTCGACAACCTCCCGAACACACTCAGGATGAACAACCACCTTTACATCCGGGAACTTCTCCCTGGCTTCATTTATCTGCTTAACTGTAAATCTAGTATGCACAGAACAGTGGCCCTGCCATAAAATCACCTTGGAATTTCTAATCTCATCTTCAGTTAAGCCGCCCAGTGGCTTGAAAGGATTCCAAACCACCATCTCTTCGATTGGGATACCTAACTTCAGCGAAGTGTTACGCCCAAGATGCTGATCGGGGAAAAATAGTATCTTCTCTCCCCTTCCGAACGCCCACTTAAAAGCTTCCGTAGCATTTGAGGATGTGCAAACTATTCCGTCATTTCGGCCACATAACGCTTTTATATCTGCGGTAGAGTTCATATAAGTTACTGGTACAATCCCGCCAGTAACAACGGTTTTTAGATCCTCCCAAGCATCCAAGGCATCCTCGGTAGGTGCCATATCTGCCATAGAGCAACCTGCCTTCATATTGGGGAGAATTACCTTCTGATTGGGTCCAGTGAGAATATCTGCCGTTTCAGCCATGAAATGAACACCGCAAAACACGACATACTCAGCCTCTTTTTGTTTAGCTGCGTGCTGGGATAGAAGATATGAGTCACCTCGAAAATCAGCAAACTTTATTATCTCATCTCGCTGATAATGGTGGCCCAATATCATTAGTTGATCACCAAGTTTAGCCCGAGCCGCCGCTATCCGCTCGGACAGTTCATCAGGCTTAAGCCCAATATAATCCTTGGGGAGTTTCTGCCACTCAACTTTGGCTTTGAACTCTTCAATGAGAGGTTTCGCTTCCAGGGATTCATCAGTCCGGCAGAAAGCAGACTGCTCGATGTCAGTTATTGGAACCTTAGGTTGGCGTTCAACTGTAGTCATTAATTGGCCAGACCACGAACCAGAGTAATTAATCCGATAAGTTTACTATGTTCCAGTAAAAGGCTCAACCATGTTCAGGAAACTACCGTCCCCTGGAGAGACCATGGTGATGTCTTGTCGATGTGGACATTTAAAACTTTGCCCTGGAGTAACCGGTCATCTTCAAAGAAAACTAGCTTATCGTTTCGATTACGACCCTTCCATTTTCCCTTAGAGTGACCCTCAACTAAAACCTCTACAGTTTCCCCAAGAAGCTTTTCATTAATCTTGCCAACAATCCTTTCCTGCATTTGTTCAACTGTTGATAGGCGTAGCTTTTTCTCATCGTACGACAAAGTGTCAGGGAGCTTGCGAGATGCTATGGTTCCAGGTCGCTCCGAATAAGCTGCCACATGAACCTTGTCAAATTTAACATCTTCTAACAGCCTCACAGATTCCTGAAAAGCCTCTTCACTTTCGCCAGGGAAGCCTACGATGAGGTCTGTGCTCATTGAAACACCCGGTACAGTATCTCTAATAAGTTCCACCTTGGACCTATACTCGGCATTGGTATAACCACGACGCATGACTTTCAAAACTTCGTCATCGCCCGCCTGAAAAGGCAGATTAAAATGTTCACATACCTTTTCCAAAGATGCGACCGCGTCAATTATCCTCTGGCTCATATCGTTAGGATGTGAAGTGAGAAATCGTATCCTCTCCAGCCCATCAATACGATCTACAGCAGTCAATAGATCAGCGAGGTCAACTTTGCCGGGAAGGTCGTGGCCATAAGAGTCTACGTTCTGACCAAGTAATGTAATCTCTTTAACGTTACGGGCCGCAAGTAATTCCACCTCATTAACTATGTCAGAAATTGTTCTACTGACCTCTCTGCCACGGCGATAAGGAATTATGCAAAAACTACAAAACTTGTCACATCCGTGAATGATTGGTACGTAAGCAGTAACAGCAACATTCGGAGGGGTCAGCGTAGTCAAACAACCCTCAGCATCTAGACCCATCCTATCCCCAAGTATCTCAAGAAGAGGTCGATAGTTTTGAGGCTGCATGAACGCATCAACATGTGGGAACTTGGATTCAAGCTCCGTTGTCTTTGGGCCAACCATGCAACCCATCAAAGCGATAATCTTGTCATCCGCATCACGCTTAACGGATTTGAGAGAGCTAAGCATGCCAGTTACCTTGTCCTCAGCAGCCTGCCTCACCACACAGCTATTAAGAACTATAACGTCGGCATCCTTAGCTTTATCTACAGGGCCCATACCGAGTTGGATTAGCGCACTCTCCAACCGATCGGAGTCTGCTTTATTCATCTGGCAACCGATAGTCCATATAAAATAACTATCTAATTCGTTCTCTTTTTTCAGCGTAGTCATAGATGCATTTTCCAAAATAACTTCATTTCTATCAAGTCGGCGCTTACAGATAATTTGTAATGGCGGAGGGAGCGGGATTCGAACCCGCGAGGGGGCTCATCACCCCCAACCCGCTTAGCAGGCGGGCGCACTAGGCCTCTATGCGATCCCTCCTTGATCCGAAGAACTATAGCAAGGTAACCAAGTCCCCGCAAGGATAAATCGCTTCTAATCTGGAATTATAAGAAACACTCAACTATTACTGGGCAGATCTCCACTTGTTCACAATCTCTTCACTCTCTTTCTGAAGAACACCCGTGGTGAGAGATAGCTTGTCACCGAAATTCGCGAGCTCGATCAGCTTCTCTACTGTGTATCCGCTGTACTGACCTCCTGTGCCGCTACCTCTACCTCCTAAAACCAGTCGACTCACCCCCGCTGCCATAATTGCGCCAAGGCACATAGGGCAGGGTTCCCAAGAGGCATAAAGGGTCGCGCCAGGAAAACTAAGGTTTTTGGTCGAGATGCCTGCATCTCTTAAAGCGACTGTTTCCGCATGAGCCGTAGGGTCAAATGTGCTGTACTCGATATTTCGACCGGTTTGTATGACTTCGCCATCCTTTGCAAGCACTGCGCCAAAAGGCTGATCCCCCAATCCCAAACCCTTAACCGCTTCATCTATTGCTATCTGCATCAACTCCGTGTCATTCAAAATTTCATCTCCTCCTAAGAATTCTTTAATGGGCTACAGTAAATTTTAAGTAGTCGAGATATCCAGAAAAGCTTACTCCAAATCTCCCCAGTTTGGACCTTCCTTAATATCAACTTTTAGCGGGACACTTAACTCAAGTGCACCCGGCATCAGTTCCAATATCATTGCTTTAACAGCGTCTATTTCATCTGGCGGTGACTCGAATATCAGTTCATCATGCACCTGTAATAACATCCTCGACTGCAACTCATCCTTTTGCATCTGATTATGAATTTCAATCATCGCTATCTTTATGATATCTGCAGCCGTCCCTTGTATTGGCATATTTATCGCAACTCGTTCCGCCCCTTGTCTAACATGAGCATTAGGACTGTTGATTTCAGGCATTGCTCTCTGACGACCAAGTAATGTCTTTGTAAATAGGTCTTCCCTTGTCTGTTGCTTAACCTCTTCAACATAGAAGCGGATTCCAGGATATTTTGCAAAGTAACTATCGATGAATCTTCCACTCTCATAAACGTTCAGGTCCGTTTGCTGAGACATACCGTGAGCCGAAAGCCCGTAAATTATCCCGAAATTCATAACCTTGGCCAATCTCCGCATGTCAGGAGTGACCTCATTAATAGGCACGTCATAGACTTCCGATGCCGTTGCAGCGTGAATGTCCTCATTACGATGAAATGCCCCCATAAGGCCTTCATCCTGGGAATAGTGGGCCAATATCCGAAGTTCGATTTGCGAATAGTCGGCTGCAACTAAAGTCCAACCAGGCTCAGCCTTAAAAGCCTTCCGGACCTGCCTGCCAAGTTCCGTTCTAACAGGTATGTTCTGTAGATTGGGATCACTCGAAGAAAAGCGTCCGGTAGAGGAACCAACCTGATTGTAATTTGTGTGAACTCTGCCCGTTTTGGGATTTACCAAAGTAGGAAGTGCATCGACATAAGTGGACTTCAGCTTACTCAGTTCTCTGTGCCTTAGAACCTGTTCCACAAGTGGACTTACTCCCTTGAGTGTCTCCAAAACTGAGGCGTCTGTGGAGTAACCGGTCTTGGTCCTTCTCGCTGCAGGAAGACCAAGCTCACGCAATCTAGGAGGAGGAAGCAACTTTTCAAAAAGGATAGTACCCAGCTGCTGGGTAGACTTAATATTAAACTCCTGTCCCGCCTCCTTATAAACCTCAGACTCGACGGTGGTTAATTCTGCAGCTATATCCCCAGACATAGCGTTCAGTTCATTCGTATCTACAATAATTCCGTTATTCTGCATCTCCACAAGCACCGGTACAAGCGGTACCTCTATATCCTTAAGAACCTTGTTCATTTCAGTGTCACTTAATTTCGGCTCAAGGAGCTCTCTAAGCCTCCAAGACATATCAGCATCGGCTGCAGCGTAAGGTGTCGCTGCATCTATAGGTACGTGGTCGAACGTAATCTGCTTCTGCCCAGTACCTATTAGGTCAGTTATGGACGTCATATCCTCTTCTAGTAATTGAAACGCCAACTGCTTGAGGCCAATTGCGTTATATCCCAAAAGCTGCGCGCCAACCATAGAATCAAAGCCCAAACCCTTAACTTCAATGTCATAACTCTTAAGCACAGTCATATCGAAGCTCGCCTTGTGTGCAGTCTTAGATATAGAAGGATCCTCAAAGATAGGCTTAACAATCTTAAGAGCTTCACTCAAAGGCACCTGCAATCCTTCAGTGTGACCTAAAGGAACGTAAAAACCGTTCCCTGCTTTTGTAGAGAATGAGAGTCCGACAAGATCTGCTCTTGTAGGATCGAGTCCGGACGTCTCCGTGTCAAAAGCGAAGCTTTTTGCCAGGTAAAGCTCCTTTATTAACGCCTCCAAGCCCTGAATCGTATCTATGCACTGATAGATCGTTTCTATCTTCTCTCTTGGGGCTTCTTCCTCAACCTCATCTGTTGCAGGCATATCGATTAAAGTGCCCTGGATCGGTTGCTGTGGTGCCGCGTTACTGCCTCCGGGAATTCGCCTGATCATGCTGACAAATTCAAGATTCCTAAGTGCACCAGCAACCCTCTCTCTACTGAATGCGCCGAACCTGCCACCCTCTACATCCAGTTTTATAGGCATGTTCCTTACAATTGTAGTGAGGTGCCTTCCCTCAAAAGCCGCATCTTTATGATCTATTAAAAGCTGACGTATTCTCGGGGATGCTACCTCGTCTATACGTTCATAAATATTGTCCAGAGTTTCGAACTGAGTAAGCAGCTTTATAGCCGTACCACGACCTACGCCAGGGACTCCGGGTATATTGTCTGAGGAGTCACCTTCAAGCCCCTTAATGTCAGGGATATGTTCGGGGCCAAGCCCCTTATATCGCTCTCTCACGGCATCCTCATCGAACACCTTCTGCTGCTGAGCGCTATAACTAAGCAGCACCCTTGTCTGAGGCGAAACCAGTTGAAGCGTGTCCGTGTCTCCGGTCAAAATTATCGTGTCCAAGCCGGCCTGCTCTGCCTGTGCTGAAAGGGTCCCTATCACATCGTCCGCTTCATATCCCTTCATCTCATATATTGGAACTTCAAACGCCTCAAGAATCTGTTTAACGAACGGAAATTGTGCCTGTAAATCAGGTGGGGCATGTGGGCGCTGCGCCTTGTATGCAGCGAACTCCTCATGCCTAAAAGTCGGGCCCTTCACATCAAATGCTATCGCGCAGTAGCTAGGGTTCCATTCAGATATCGACTTGAGGAACGTACTTGTAAAACCGTAAACACCTTTGACCTCTTCCCCGGTACTCCGGAGGTTCATCGCATGCTGGATCGCATAGAAGGCACGATACACCATGGCATGACCGTCCATAAGCATGAATAGAGGTCTCTGCCGTGCACCGCGCTCGAGTTCGTTTTGAACCATGATTCTCCTCGGAGTTGGAGGTAGGGTCATTATAACAACGATTCAAAAAATCCCACCCACAAACATATCTCAATAATTGTTGTTTGACACCCTGATTTAGCCCACTATAAGATTACTAGGTTGAGAGAGAGGGCACGAGACGGCTGGTCACTCCTCTCTAGGGGGCAACGTAGCTCAGGGGCAGAGCGGGCGCTTCATAAGCGCTAGGTCGTTGGTTCGAACCCAACCGTTGCCACCATCAACTATGCCATTAAATGGGATTTTCGCGGGCGGTTAGCTCAGCTGGTTAGAGCGTCGCGTTCACATCGCGAAGGTCGCTGGTTCGAGTCCAGCACCGCCCACCATTTCCTTTGGCTCCTCTCTAAAATGCCGAAGTGGCGAAACGGTAGACGCGCTACGTTCAGGGCGTAGTGCCCGCAAGGGTGTGGGAGTTCGAATCTCCCCTTCGGCACCAACTTTCTACCTGGAAGAACTACCTAGAAGGACATTAACCATCCCATAAATCCGAAAATTCTGTTGCGACTATATCGTTGTAGCCCACCGGTCCACCCTCAAACAATCCTGCTCTTGTCACAAACGATACCAACCCATTAATAAATTCATTTTTCACATTAGCGTCATAGTATGGCAAGTCTCTTTCTATCAGCTTAGTAATTAATCTAGCTTCTTTTTCAGGAAAAAGTTTCTTTCCTACGACCTCAGCAAGATTTACATTCTCTATAAGAGCTTTTTGAGCCTTAACTATAGCCCGAATTGCGCCTGCGGCGACATCGGGGTTTTTATCCAGAAATTGCTGGCTGGTTGTCAAAGAGGGTTGAGTAAAATAGAACGCTTCTTTGGGGCCATCGCCCCTACGTACATCAATGATCTTCTTCGCAATTCCACTTGTTACAGCAACTTCTGCCCCCATTCCATTTGCCCAGAAACCATCAATTTTTCCTTCTATAAGAGCTTGTGCTGCTGAAACACCAAACGAAGCCCCAGGAATAAGCCCTCCAGGAGGCAATCCGATCGAAATATTCTCTTTTTCCACATCAATACCAGCTGAAATTAACATCTGCCTAAACCCCAAATCAGGCCCAGGAGCAGCACCAAGCGTTAAACCACTAAGCCCATTTAAGTCACCAGGCTCTATATCTAAATCTTTTCTCACTACCAAAAACCAATACATACCCTGTGATAAAGAGCAAAGAATTTTAGCCCCTTGCCATCGAGGAAAACCCCAAAGAGCCGCGTGAGCTGGTCCCGCAACAAAATGACACTCTCCATCCCTTAATGCTACAAAGGCATCTGGAACAGGCGAGATCATCTTGATCTCTGCATCAATTCCTTCCTCATTAAAAAATCCAAGCTCTACCGCTGCTAAAGCAGGAAAATAAGA
>CAZBMS010000042.1:0-13126 GCA_964493125.1 uncultured Dehalococcoidia bacterium
GGGCACTTCTACCGTATACCTGCCTTCACGTGAAGGCGGTAAGGTAGTCCTGCCTATACCACACGTGGCTAAACCACCGGCAGTACCATACGAAACCTTCTATCGAGATTGGTATTAAAAATACGATAAGACTAAAGGAAGGATTAGCGCTAACTCACCACTGAACGAACATTGGCATAACTACGTGAACATAGTCGTCGTCAGTTGGAGCCCCATCAGGACCTGCAGACCTTACAACGCCAGGGCTTGATGAGGTAGTAGTTTCAAGAGCAACTACATCAGTGCCCAAAACGGACAGCACATCGGTCAGGTACTTACCGCTAAATGCTATCTTGGCCTCCTCTCCTTGGACGGAGGCTTCTATAGTGCCCGTATTGTCTCCAACTTCATCTGCTCGTGCAGATATCACCATTTTACCAGCCTCACCTTCGGATCCAGGAGTAACGTGAATTCGGACTATCCCACTGCCATCTCTAGCGAAAACAGAAGCAGTCCTTATCGCTCGTGTAAATTCACCTAAACCAACAGTAGTACGTGTTGAGTAATCCTGCGGTATCAGCTGACTATAATTAGGAAATGCACCCTGTATCAACTGAGAAACCAACTCTACATCCTTCAACTTGAACATCACTTGGTTCTTTTGTGATGTGACTGTGAATTCAACTGGATCCACCTGATCGGAAAGTAATCTCTCTAATTCTCGCAGAGTACGAGCAGGTATTATGCAACTTATAGGTGATGCCACGGCTCTCGAAAGCTTGGTGCCTTTGACTGCCAAACGAAAACCATCGGCCGCAGCAAAAGTAGCTTTTTCCCCGTCTATTTCCATTTTGACTCCGGTTAATACAGGACGGGAATCCTCGGTAGCCGCTGCGAAAGCTATTTTTTCTATTGCTTCTCTAAGCAATCTCGAGCCAATCGACAAACCCACCCCTTCATCCACAGTCGGAACGAGTGGGAATTCCTCACCACTGGTCCCCAACACTCGACCTTCGGATTGGCTCGAGGTAATTTGGATACCCAATGGCTTAGGTGTCAAAGCTACTTCAACCTGTCCCTCTGGTAAAGAAGCCACAAAATCTGAGAAAAGTCTGGCAGGAACAGTAATTGACCCTTCGTCTTCGACTTTTCCGCCAATCCATGTTGTTATAGCGATCTCAAGGTTAGTAGCAGTTAATTTGATACGCCCACCTTCAGTACCAATCAATACATTCTGGGTGATTGGTAAAGTGGTCCGTGTCGCGACTGCTCTGCCCACCATACTAAGGGCCTTGTTTAGGTTTTCTTGTAAACAGCTAAAACGCATCGGCTTACCTTATTCTATACAAAATAAATCTGTCCCCATTCTAAAGTCAGCATGACCCTCCGTCAACGAAAGAACAGTAAAAATGCGAGCGATTTTAATCACATCTCTCAGCCTAATCACAACCGCAAAAACTCTTTACTGACTTTACCGAAAGATAAAGTTGAAGATTGGATACTTAACTTAGCTAACCTTAACTGTCCCGACCATTCCCATCGTCATGTGAGGTACACATATAAGCTCGAATTCCCCGATCTTATCAACGGTCAGGTTGTAAGTAACCTTCTCCCCACCATTTATAAAAACATCTATGCCGAGATCCGCAACGGTAAAGGTGTGGAATTCTGCAGGTACGCTAAAATCGAGCGTGTAAGCCTTTCCAGCTTTAAGTTCGAGATTTGCAGGCTCGAATACATACGGGTTTTCACCGTGGATAACTGTTATCACCTCTCCCGTCGCGCCAGTGCTCGTAGCACTCTCAGTGGCGCTAGCGGTAGTAGGAGTCGCGGCCGGTGCCGCTGCCGCTTTTGTAGGCGTAGGAGCAGCCTCGGACCCGCCCCCACAGCCAACAATAATTAATATCCCTAACAAACCCACTAACAAACCAAGCAACTTAGAATTAACCACGTTTCCTCCAATTTCCGAAAAATTTTTCAACCAAACTCATGAATTATGTCCAAGTATTCGTAGCTGTGTCAAGCTCATTAACTCTGCCTTTTAATCTCCAGTGTCTCCCCAGGCGCCAAAGCCACCCTGCGCACGTCTATGCCCAATTTTAAAAGCCAGTATCCGAGAGTAGCCTTACTTATCCCAAGCTCCCTTGCAGTTCCCGTAAGTCCGATATCATTAATCATGTCCGGCAACATACGCTCCAAAGGCTGATTATTATGAGCTGATTCAACCTCAAGCATCATTTGCGATTTTTTTGTTCTCATTTTTATGCCCACCCGTACAAGAATCGCCTTTGCCCGGCCAATATTACCACCCAAGCACGCTTAAATGCAACTAGTATTGTACAAGTATAAAACTTTTACAATACTAGTATCACCAATAATAAGTTTGTTTGACTGCGGGTTTTAGCTACTGGTAAATTATCTGGCTACTTATGGAGATTATAGAGCAAGAAGTACTTAGGTGGGCCTCAGAGGCCTATGCCACAATGGGTTGGTCTGGGGTTTCTATCTTGATGGCTATAGAGAGCGTCTTTTTCCCTATCCCAAGTGAAATTGTCATGCCCCTGGCCGGATGGATGCTTATTGCCGACCAGGGCAAAAGTATGTGGTTCATACTAGTCGCTGGTTTTTTTGGCGCCTTAGGAAGTCTGATTGGGGCTTTAGTGATCTACTTTGCAGGTTTCTTCGGAGGTAGGGGAATTATTGAAAGATACGGCCACTATTTCTTTATGTCTCAAAATGATCTACGGATAGCCGACAGATGGTTCCAAAAATACGGTACTTGGGCAGTTTTTATATCTAGATTAATACCAGTAGCACGTAGCTTAATTAGCCTCCCGGCCGGTGTCACAAGAATGCATTTGATACCTTTTATAGCTTTAACATTCGCTGGCTCATTTATTTGGTCTGCTGGATTGGCTCTTGGAGGATATCTATTAGGTTCTAACTGGGAATATATGCGTGGAATTATGCGGCCGTTCGACTTACCCATTATAGTCGCTATTTCCTGCCTCATGCTCGGTTATCTGTTGTATAAGTTGAACTCCAAGCGAAAAAAGAAGCTCCTCTAAAATTGTCAAATTTATTCAACAGACCACTGATAGTTACATTTAATAATATTTCCTTGACCCTATATTGCCTAATCATTAGACTAAACTGACCCGCCCCAGTAGCTCAGGGGATAGAGCGACTGCCTTCTAAGCAGTGGGTCGCAGGTTCGAATCCTGCCTGGGGCGCTCTATTAATCAAGAGCTTTCATCAAGTCTTCAGAGAGGAACTTCGGATTTCAGAAAAACTAAAAGCGGCAAGATCATTAATTGCCATATTGATTATCTCCCTTGTCTCAGTGGTGTGTGGATCCGTTGAAGATAAGGAAATAACTCAGTCTATAGAAGTCGCCTACCCTACCCCATATTCAAATGTAGATTCTCTAAAAGTAGATCCAAACAGAGGCGGGGTGATGCGCTTGGCGAACAGAAGTGATCCTCCAGCGTCATTCGACACCTTGAGAACAAGCAGCATTGCGCTACATCACGTTGGGGGCGGTCTTTTCGGATCTGGAAATCTGGTCACCCGATGCAGAGAAAATATGTACTTGGTATGTCCCTACATAGCTAGAACGTGGACAACTAACAGCGATTTCACGGAATGGATATTCACTATAAGGGACGATATCCAGTGGCACGACGGACAAACTCTCTTGGCTGAAGACGTTAAATTCTGGTTAACTCTAGCAAAGTTCGGATTCACAACAGAAGATAAGTCCAGAGCTCCCGCTTATTTCAGAGCAGATTTAGGAGATATCGAGTCGATTGAAACAATCGAAGGTAATCGACTAAAAATACTCTTGAAGAAACGATTCCCTCATTATCTGGATTCCCTGATGAATCCAAGATTCAAAATCGCTCATCCAAAACACTTGATGAAGGAACGAATGGAAGCAGGAGAGGTAAGCCTGGCACCGCTAGAAGTGGGCTTGATAGGCTCTGGGCCATTTTTATTGGACAAATACAACAAAGGCGGCACTACTAGCATCAGGAAATTTGACAACTACTGGGAAAGGGACAGGGAAGCAAACAGCCTGCCATATCTCGATGGGATAGATTTCATAACAGTCCCAGATCCTTCTGCAATGGATGCCGCGTTAAGGACTGGTCGTATCGACGGCGGGGCTAGAGGTGAAGGTCACTACTTATCGTTAGAGAGGAAGCAGGTATATGACATGGACCTAAAAGGAAACGTCTTTTACGCAGAGATGCAAGGTGGGCTCTTTAGAATGGCTTTCAATATGTTGAAATCAGGTCCTTGGCAAGACGTACGTGTCAGAAGAGCAATATCATTGTACATCAACAGAGAGGCGGCAATACCATCTGCATTAGGTGGCTTTGGATATATATCTCCTACCTTCGGCCCAAGCAATCCGTTCACTAGTTCTGATTTCGCCACTTGGTCAAAATTCAACCCATCTAAGCTACAGGATAATCGAGCAGAAGCTAACAAGTTGATTAAAGAATCCGGATACGAAGATGGATTTTCGATGGGTTATTTATGTAGGTCTCGGGTAGTATCGAGATGTGAATTTCTTCATTCCCAACTTTCTGGCCTAAATATAGACCTGAACATTCAAATAGTCGATGAGGGAGAATGGAATCGTGGCCGAGTATCTCTAGATTACGATAGTCAGCCTGGAGCACACTTCACCCCACCACTCCCAGAAGCTACTGAATCGGTATTTGGAGTTTATAGTAACAACCCAGACTCCTACTCTAAGCATGAGGACCAAAAAATCTCAAATCTTTACCAATCTCTCAAATCCGCATCCACGCAAGCACAGCGAGTTTCCATTTGGAAAAAAATCGAGTCATACATTGTAGATGAACAGGCTTACGTAGTACCAATTGCAGGGACCATTCAGGTGGTCCCATATCTGGAGCACGTAAAAGGATTGGTTATCCCCCCTGAGGATGGACACACTCATACTGATTTCGCCACTGTGTGGCTAAGCCGCTCCTAGGTCTTTCAATTTATGTAGCCTCTAATGCAAAATGATTGTTAGCAATAATTAACGGGGTTACTGTGCAAAAATACCTACTTATACGATTAATGCTTTTTTTACCGACTCTTTTAATTGCATCGGTAATCATTTTCTTCATTATGCGTATCCTTCCTGGTGATGTAGTTCAAGTAGTACTTGGAGGCACCGGTCAATCGACTTACGATTCAGAGCAGCTAGAAACTTTGCGCGAAGAGCTAGGTCTAAAAGAGCCTCTTGTTGCGCAATATAGTACCTGGATTTGGGAAATGGTTAACGGCAGTTTTGGGGGCCGGTCTTTGGAAGACAGAGAGGAAATTAGTGATCTTCTAGCCAGACAGCTCCCAGTCACCCTATTGTTAACAACATATGCACTATTATTCTCCTTCTTGATATCAATACCTATGGGTGTTTTAGCTGCATCCTGGCACAATAGGTGGCCTGATTACGTCATACGTTTCATAACCATATCCGGACAAGCGATTCCTAATCTGTGCGCAGCCTTGTTGGTTGTACTGATTCTCCTCGTGGTTTTTGATTGGTCACCTCCAATCGAATACACCAATCCTTGGACCGACCCCTGGAACCATTTTCAGATTATGATTTGGCCATCCGTAGTATTAGGCTGGGGGTACAGTTCCCATCTCACAAGGGTAGCCCGGTCGAGCATGCTCGAAGTACTCACTCAAGACTACATCAGGACTGCTAAAGGAAAAGGACTAGGACCAAACTCAATTATTATTAGGCACAGCCTCCGTAATGCACTAATACCAGTTTTCAGCGTCGCAGGATTGCAAATTGGAGCCATAATTAGTGGCACAGTTATACTGGAGTCAATTTTCCTACTGCCCGGTATCGGACGAGGCATAGTGCATGCAGTTACAGTACGTGATTACTCAGTAATTCAAAGTCTGGCGTTCGTATCTGTCTTCCTAATACTTTCAGTAAATCTGTTGATAGACCTAGGTTACTCCATTCTCAATCCACAAATAAGTTATGAATCATAAAGTTATGAAATCAAGTGCAATAAAGTACAAAGCAATGGATTACCTTGTTAATTAAACAATCTCTCAGGTTTGTAAAAGCTAAACCTGCGGGAGCAGCCGGATTATTAACTTTGGCCATCATAACAATCATGGCTATTTTCGCGGATCACTTCTCAACTCACAATCCACTGACCCAAAATATACCCCAAAGACTCACTAGCCCGAATGGAGAATTCCTCTTCGGAACAGACAGGTTTGGCAGAGATGTGTTTAGCAGGGTAATTTACGGAGCTCGCATGTCACTTACAGTAGGAATATCTTCGGTAGCATTAAGTACGTTAGCAGGTATATTAATAGGGGTACCTTCAGGATACTTTGGCGGCAAATTCGACCTCATAGTCCAGAGATTCGTAGACACATTAATGGCTTTCCCGACTCTCATTTTAGCTTTAATTATAGTGGCTGCGCTTGGAACATCTGCGAACAATGTGATTCTGGCTTTATTCATCGCACTTACTCCCAGAATGACACGTATAGCACGGGGCGAAGCGTTAGCAATACGACACGAACCATACGTGTTAGCTTCACAATCTGTAGGTTCGGTTCCTTATAGAGTAATGTTCAAGCACATTTTGCCCAACAGCATGGCACCAATAATAGTTATGGCCACTGGGTATCTAGCCGAGGCAATCGTCGCAGAGGCTTCATTAAGTTTTCTAGGACTTGGAGTCCCACCTCCGGATCCTTCTTGGGGGAGAATGCTCCAGGAAGGAGCGACAGAATACCTTCAAACTGCCCCATGGCTAACGTTATTCCCCGGAATAGCTCTAAGTTTGATCATATTTGGCGTTACCATATTCGGCGACTCACTGCGTGACGTACTTGATCCAAGACTATCTAGCCTGATTAGCAAACACCATAAAAGTTAATCACTAATCTGCATTACAGCTATCAACGTATAAATGATATTTCTTTTCGATTATAGAGCTAGCTCAAACGTGACCCCAACAACATCTCCGTCATACTCTACTCTCTTAGGACTAGGGTCAGTCCCCAAATCCGTGTACACCAAACCATAGCCTTCATCATACTCAACAATTTGAGAAGGATTGGGGTTAGAGTTCAATATCAAAAAGGTTGATCCCGGTGGAGACAGTATAAATCGATTTAACGAGTGCCAAGTTCCTCTGCCAAATGAAAAACCTTTCGCCGGGTCTATTAAGAATGCATGTATATCCTCAGGCTTAGGTATCGCATATGGATCATCAAAATCTGTAGGCTTAGCCGCACAAACTACAGCTGGTGATCCCTCTAGCTGCACAAAGGCTTGAGTCACACCAAAATGTCGTTCCATTTGTGAGAAACTTAAGCCTTCGTAAGGTTGCCATATAACGTTGACAGTAGTACTAACATCTGCCTCAAAGTTAACCGGGAAGAACTTTCGTTCTTCCGATGGCTTGTCCTTGGCTTCCATCATCTCGCCAAATGGGGCAAACGTTTCCTCAGTCATAGGTTCTACCTTAATTTTTACTATTCTCGCCATAACAATAGCCTCCTTGTGATTATCTTAACTGAACGGATTAGGCATCATGCCTACAGGCACTTCAATCAAAGTGGGTCCCTGAAAACCCAGCGAATATTTTAACTCCGCCTCAAGCTTTTCAGGACCTTCAACTCTAACACCCCGGGCGCCATATGCCTCAGCTAATTTTACAAAGTCAGGATTGTGTAACTCAGCCCCCAATGTCCGACCTTCAAATCTAGTCTGTTGATCCCTCAAAACGTTCCCGTAAGCGTTATCATTAAAAACCACCGTCACAACGTTAATCCCATACTTAACGGCAGTAGCTAATTCCTGCGAATTATACAAGAAACCACCATCTCCAGATATCGCAACAACCGATCTTTCTGGCTGGGCCACTTTGGCTCCCAATGCCACTGGAAAAGCAAACCCCAGATTACCAAAGTAAGATGAATTTAGGTACGTCCCAGGCCAGTACACTGGATAGTATGCCCTTGAATAGTACCCTAATTGGGTCATTCCAGCGACCAGTATTCCATCGTCAGGCATAGCAGACCTAATCGCGGCATTGAACGAGTCCTGTGGCTCCAAGCGGCGTGATTCTTCTAATATCTTACTTTTAATTGCTGCCAATTCCCCTTCCCTGCTATCCGCTTTAGGAATATTGTTTTGCATTATGCGATACAACGCTTCCAATGTGAGCTTGGCATCACCAACTAAGCCAACAGTCTTATCATAGTTTCTTCCTATTTCATCTGAATCAACATCTATCTGTAATACTTGTTGTCCATTTAATAGGTGTGGAGTAGCTAGCCGTGTTCCGACCGCTATCACCAGGTCATAATTAGCAATTTCTTTACCGATTGGCTCACTTGTATTTCTAGGCACTCCAAATGATAAATAATGTTTGTCTGATATCGACCCTTTCCCTTCACCAGTAGTAATTACAGGTGCCTGCAAATAATCTGCGATACTCATCAAAGCATCGCTGGCACCCGAAGAATTAACTCCCCCACCCGCCCAGATAAGCGGCCTTTTAGAATTTCCCAGAACACGAATCGCTTCCAATAAACTCTCTTCCGAAGCGACTTGGCGTTGATAATTACCTGGCTTTGGAAAATCTATGTCAGCCACTTCTTCCAAAGTCTCCGGTGGAATCTCAAGTTCAACAGGTCTGGGCCTGCCAGTTCTTAAATGATAAAAGGCTTCATGAACAGCATCCGGTATCAAGGTGGGGTCCACCACTCTATGAGCCCATTTTGTTATAGGTCTTACAGCATCTAATTGGTCATGGATTTCGTGAAGAACTCCCCTGTTTACCCCAATTAATTCCCGTTGTACCTGACCAGATAGAACCAATATCGGTGACGATGCCGCATAAGCAGTTCCAATGCCAGCAGTAGCATTCAACAAACCTGGCCCAGGGACTACCAATGCAGTACCTATACCACCACCAGCACGTGAAAATCCATCCGCCATATAAGTAGTTGCTTGCTCATGGCGAGTGGTTATAAATCTTATTCTTGGCTCGTCATAGAGAGGATCCAGCGCATGATAAAGCTGAACACCGGGCAATCCAAAAATCACCCTAACTCCTTCTTGGTAGAGAGCTTTTACCAAAGCCTGACCACCAGTCATTCGTGGCATTTCACTTTACTCCTTATTAATAAGAACTTAAGGCTGCTTTTCACTCAAAGGATCAGCAACCAACTGTGGGATACCAGCAAAAAGAATAGCAGGAAATCCCAAGGCTACCATAGGTCCTATCATAAAAAATGCTATCTGATATGACCCTTGTGCATCAAACATCACTCCCGCAAATAACGGGCCTATCACTCCACCTAATACTCCTATTGGATTCATAATACCCCTCAAAGTAGCGTATCTTTTAGGCCCGAAAAAATCAGCTACTATCGTCTGCTGCGTCACAGTATGAGCAGCCTGGCCCAAACCGTAAGTCAAGTAATATAACCCAACCCACCAAAGTCGCTCCGGAGTTATAAGTGCAATCGCTACCCATCCCAACCCCATCAACACAAAACTCCACATCAGAAGCCGGTGTCTACCCATTTTGTCACCTATCCAGCCACTAGAAAGGCGGCCCAATACCTGAACAGCACCGTATATGGAAACCACCAAAGCCGCTGAAGGGGACGTAAATCCAGTGAATCGCAAATGGGTTATGAAATGAGTATGATTAGTCGAAGTACCAAAGCTGTAAATAGAATTTGCTAGCAAGACAAACCAAAACGCCCTGGTCTTCATAGCATCTTTTACAGTATAGCTCCCGTCACCCTTACCAACTTCCTTGGAATCAGACTTGGAAGACCCCTGATCAGATACAACTGCACCATCAGGCAACCAACCATAGGCCTCAGGGCTTGCTCTCAACAATAATGCCATAGGAAAATTAATTGCAAGGAATACCAACGCGGCTATCGCAGCAGCATCACGCCAACCAAAAGCAACTAACAAAATAGTGATCGGTAACGAACCTATATATCCCCAACCACGTCCCATGGCTATAAATGAAGAGGCTACACCACGCTTCTTATGAAACCAGTGCATTACAGGGGTTATGTAAGCCATATGCGCACCCATACCTTGGCCTAACGCTATAGTGAACGATGACAAATAAAATTCCCAGATAGTGTCCATGTTCGCAAACATGAGAAGCCCAATCGTCATTACAACATTCCCAAAAATCGCCATGATACGAGGGCCAAGCCTATCAATAAGGTAACCGGAAACTGGGGCTAGAATACCTGTTTCTAAAGTCTTTAATGAAAATCCTATCGAGATGGCTGTCAGGGTCCACCCCATCTCATCACGAAGATCCTTGATGAATATCGACAGGCCGACCATGAAAACAGCCATATTAACGAAGCTGCTTATTGTACCGGCGGCAACGATATACCATCCGTAAAAAATTCGGCCGGCCCGTTGTTGCGGTTCAGGACTTTCCGTTTTCTGACTCATCGACAATTGCTGTAGTATATGCTTGTGTTAGCTTTTATCAAAACTGGGCATATTAACTTAAACGCTAAATAGCGTCGTATGGACAGTACTTCACTTTTAACCAAAGGATATCAAATGCCATCTCTAAGTAAAAGAACAGAGCTTGTAATTCAATCCGAAATCAGATCTATGACCTTAGAATGCAATCGAGCGGGAGGCATAAACCTGGCACAAGGTGTATGTGATCTTGAGGTACCTCCTCCAGTCAGAGAAGGTGCTCAACGTGCCATCAACGAAGGGTTCAACATTTACACACGTTACGACGGACTCCCCATACTCCGGGAAGCAATAGCAAATAAAATGGAGACGCAAAACGGGCTGGTAGTAGATCCAGATAGTGAAGTAATTGTAAGTTCAGGATCTACCGGGATCTTCTACAGCACATGCCTTGCTCTGCTAGACCCTGGTGATGAGGTGATTCTCTTTGAGCCCTTTTACCAATATCACTTGAATACCCTCCTCTCTCTAGGAGTAATTCCAAGATTCGTAACAACGAGCCCTCCAAACTGGGACTTTGATTACATCCACTTGGAAAATGCGATTAATGACAAAACAAAGGCGATAATCATTAATACACCATCTAACCCTTCCGGGAAAGTTTTTAACCAAAACGAGCTGAAGCTTATAGCCAAGGTAGTACAAGAAAACGATTTGTTCCTAATAACTGATGAAATTTACGAACATTTCGTCTACGACGGCAATATACACACCAGCCCAGCTACAATACCTGGTCTGTTAGACCACACTATAACGATAACTGGAGCATCGAAAATTTTCAGCATTACAGGCTGGAGGATAGGCTACTCTATAAGCAACGCTAAATGGGCCAAAATTATAGGATACATGAATGATCTTGTGTACGTTTGCGCCCCTTCCCCACTACAAGTAGGTGTGGCAAAAGGTCTGGAAGAACTTTCACCCGGATATTACTCAAATATACGAGATGAATTCGCAATTAAACGAGAGAAAATATGCAACTCTCTGTCAAAAGCAGGGCTCAACCCTTACAAGCCGCAAGGCGCATACTACGTCCTAGCTGATGTGTCGAGTATCCCGGGCTCAACAAGCAAAGAGAAAGCTATTTACTTGCTTTCGGAAACTGGCGTCGCAGGTGTACCTGGAAGCGCATTCTACAACAGTTCTGAGGGTGAAAATCTGATGCGCTTCTGTTACGCAAAAACTGATGAAGACCTTGAAGAGGCTTGTCGAAGACTTGAAACTCTATCGACCATATAATCACGCGGGAAGGTAAAAATGAGTAAATTGGCATCCGGTGCATACAAAATAAATCACCCAGAAAAAATCGAGACACCCGCTATGCTGGTGTACGAAGATATGGTGCGTCACAACATCAACGAAATAATTCGAGTCTGTGGCGGGCCAGAGAAACTATTTCCACACGTCAAAACTCATAAATCACCTCAAATCCTTCAAATGCAAATTGATGCTGGCATTACTGCCTTCAAGTGCGCCACTTTGAGCGAAGCTGAAATGGTAGCTGGCTCTGATGCAAAAGAAATATTTATAGCCTACCCACTCACCAACCCCAAGAAATTGGAACGATTGTTTAGACTAAAAGAGACCTATCCCAAAAAACATATAAGTGTTATAGCTGGTGATCAGAGTCATCTGGAAATTCTCTCAGAATCGGCCACTTATTTTCATTCAAACTTGACTGTATACATGGACATGGAACTAGGCAGTGAACATGGAACCGGTATTCAGTCAGGCCAACCAGCAAATCAGCTATACGAAAATATAGCTAACTCACCAGGCCTAATACCGGGAGGGATTCACGCCTACGACGGGCACGTAGGAGACTCTGAAGAACCAGGGCCTCGAGAACAGGTTGTACAGGCAAACTTAGAGAAGGTCTATTCAGTGAAAGAAAATGCAGAAAAGCATGGGCTGAAAGTGCCAGATATCATCGCCGGGGGATCATGGTCTTTTCTTTTCTATACAAAAGAAAGTGGTATTAGAGTTTCACCCGGCAATTGGATATATTTCGACATTCTAAATTCAGTAATGCGAGAGCTAAAGTTCAAAAAAGCCTCCGTAATCCTAGGACAAGTTATAGATCAACAACTAGAATGGGGAACAGTCACGGTAGACATCGGGCAAAAATCGGTTAGCCACGATCCAGAAATGAAAAAACGTTTCACTATCCTTGGTAAAGAGAAAGCTAAATTGATCGGGCAAAGTGAAGAACACGGCGTTATAAAACTTAATGATGAAAAGCTACAGGTAGGTGATTTCTTCTTAGCTTCCCCTGGACATGCATGTATGACCACAGTTAAGTACCCATTTTCATTCGGAATTGATAAAAACGGAGATGTGTCAGGAATATATGAGCACACAGGGCGTGATCGGCATCACACCCTTCTGTAAAAAGGCGCTCGCCTTTTTACAGAGTCCAGCAATTTTAAATCAAAGGGGAGTAAGTCATATCCCTGTGGTTGGGGCGGATGATTTTGAATGCCTAGCAATTTAACAACATCAGAATTAATATAGTAGCCAGTATAAGTGTGTCGTAAAATTTCCTGAAAAAACTCTGGCTCTCTCTTCTCTATCAACTTCAAAACATCGTCCTTA
>CAZBMS010000043.1:0-12848 GCA_964493125.1 uncultured Dehalococcoidia bacterium
CGCTAAAGAAGGTGCAGCAGTAGTGGTTAATGACGTAGGTAGTGACTTGAGTGGCGGTGGGTTTTCGAGTACACCTGCGGATAGGATTGTTTCCGAAATAATTGGCAACGGAGGGGATGCAGTAGCCAATTACGATTCGGTAGCCCAACCTGATGGTGCAAAGCGCATTGTAAATGCAGCTATGAGTATGTTTGGAAGGCTAGATATAGTTTGCCATGCTGCAGGGGTAGTTCGCGATCGGATGCTATTCAATATGTCGGAGGAAGAATGGGACGATGTTATAAATGTTCACCTGTATGGAGCTCTAAATATAGTGGCTGAAGCTGTTGCCATAATGAAATTACAGTCGTATGGACGAATAATTTTGTTTTCTTCTGTTTCAGCTTTGGGTAACTTAGGGCAGTGTAACTATTCTGCAGCTAAAGGTGGGCAGATTGGTATCGTGCAGGGGCTTGCAGATGAACTTAAGATCGACAACATAACTATTAACGCTGTTTTTCCAGGTGCAGATACGAGAATGACTGAAGGTATGCCCAGTACAGCTCGTGCATTTATTGAACAATGGGGCGTTTCTGCTGAATCATCCGATGTACAAGGGATTAGATCATCAGTAAGAAATGCACCTAAGGTGGCATATCTTTGTACTGAAGCGGCTGGCAACATTACTGGCCAAGTCATTGGCGTATTTGGCCCTCCTATGACCGTATATTCCCAAAGAGTTTTGATGAGAAAGTTGCATAATAGTAAGGCTTGGCAGTTTGATGATTTAGACTTTGCAATTGGAAGTTCACTCAATCAGAACATATTGAAAAGTAGATTTGGTGGTAAGCATGAATAAAGATAAAGGTACCTTTAAAGATGCCAAGGCGTTGGAGATTGCTCTAATTGCTGCGAGGGAATCCTCAGAAGTTTTGAGAAAGCTATTTAGATCTGATGATTCAGAATTAGGGGCTTGGACCAAGGATGATGGGGGTCTAGTCACAGACGCAGATATAGCATCGGATAGAGTAATAACGGAAACGCTTAGAGTTGCTGAAGTAACAGCCTCAATTATTTCGGAGGAAAGTTCTGAATATCTTGAAGACTCGGAGTTAACTTGGTTGGTGGATCCTTTGTGTGGGACGGTTCCATTTAGTACGGGTCTTGCACATTGGGGAGTGAGCATTGCATTGAGGCAAAAAAATGAATTGAAAATAGGGGTGCTAACCTTGCCTGCTCAACAGGAGCAACTGACGGCGGTCTCTGGCCGTGGTGTGACTAGGAACGGAAAACTTTGGTCAGCTTCCGCTCCTATAGGAAAGCTTGCAGAAGTTGCCATTGCTTTAGAGATAGACGGTGGGTCAGAATGGAAAAGGTTAGTGGCTGGTAAGTTGGATTGGATTAGTGGAGTAGGTCAAGTCAACTCTTTCGCGTCTGCTGCTTTCCCGTTATCACAGATATGCCTTGGTCGACTCGCGGGAGGGGTTTTCTATAACATATCGCCAGTGCATTTGGCTGCAGGGTGCATTATTGCTAAGGAGTTGGGAATAATCGTTACCGACAACTTAGGTGAATATATAAGGTGGGATCAGAATAGAGCTATCCCTGTGGTGGTAGTTGGTTGGCCAGAGGTGCATAAACAGATAATGGAAATCGTTAATAAGGCTTAGAATCCTAGAGACCTTTAACGATAATGCGACTTTGAGTTTAGCCTATTGTGGTCGCTGTAAGGGGAATTGGTGTCCAAGCTGAAAACTCTGAAAGGGAGCCAGGATCTCGTAGGTAGGTCAAATTTAACGAGAGCTGTAAATTTATTTCCTTGACCATAAGCTCTGGCTTTTTGAAGATGGTCTGAAAGGTTAGCTTCAGTTTTAACTCTAATTGCTTGACCATGTCTTATAAGCTGCTCTTCTTCTTTATCCATTTTGATAGAAGGCATATCTAGGACAACATAATCTGGCGGAATTATCAGGCCCTCCCAAGTATTTTTTGCTAAAGAATCTTGTATTGCATCTAGGGACATCGCATTTTCTATATGAAAAGGCCCGGTCTTCAATCGGTTTAATTTGGACAGGTACGCTCCACACCCTAATTTTTCACCCAGATCTTGCGCTAGGGATCTAACATAAAATCCCTGTTTACATTGAACAAAAATAGTTAACTCCGGGGATGCCCATTCCATTATCTCTAGTTTTATCAGGTCCACTCTTCGTGGGGGCACCGTGATTTTCTCCCCTCTCCTAGCCAATTCATAGAGACGTTTACCTTGAAGTTTCAAAGCGCTAAATGGAGGAGGTGTTTGATGAGTTTCAGCTCTTAAATGATCCAAAGCAGACTCGATGGTTTTTAGTGTTACGTTTGATGGGTCAGATTTTGCAGTTACTTTACCTTCTCCGTCGTAAGTGTCTGTAGATACCCCAAGATGCACGGTTCCGACGTACTTTTTATTGCTGTTAACTATAAACTGGGTTAGCCGTGTTCCTTGGCCAACGCAAATCGGCAAAACTCCGGTGGCGGCTGGGTCCAGAGTTCCTGCGTGACCTACACGTTTCTGAGACGAGGACATTTTTATTCGACGTACTACTTCTGTTGAAGTGAGTCCGATTGGTTTATCAACGTTAAAAAATCCGTTTATTGATTTTATCAATACGGATGCCCTTGAGGCGTTATATTGTCCATCATTTCAAGAATATGGGAGCCTTCTTCGATAGAATCATCAAGTCTGAAAGATAGTATGGGTACAGCTCTCAAAGACAGTCTCTTCTTTAGCTCTCTATGAAGAAAACCTGAGGCTCGCTGTAGGACTTTTACAGTTGATTCGCGTTCCTCACGATTTGTCATCACGCTTACGTAAATTTTAGCATTACGTAAGTCTGTAGACACTTCAACACGAGTAATACTCACTAACAAGGGCAGCCTAGGATCATTCATTTCCTTAGACAAAAGCTCGCTAAGCTCTTTTCTTATTAGCTCATTCACTCGCTCAATTCGCCTAGTCATGACGCGTTCTGTACTATTCTTAGATTATTAAGTGATTTAACTTTCATTGTTGCCTAGTACGGCTATTAGCCTTTCGACTAGCACTTTTGTTTTAAGAACTTCAAGATTAGCGGGAGCAATTTTCACTCATGAAAACTCCAGAATAACATAGCGTGAGTTTGCGACTTTCGGCCATGGCAAACTTCTAGGAGACTTGTTCTTGCCTGTGTAACTCCAAGCTATCGCCTTCTTCAAAATCGTTGAATCCGTTCAATACAACGCCACCCTCATATCCTGTGGATAACTCGCGTACGTCATCTTTGAAGTGTCTTAAACTAGCCAAGACACCGTCGAATATAATTGATCCATCTCTTAAGACCCTTGCCGACGAGTTTCTAAGTATATGACCATCTGTAACGTATATCCCTGCAATATTCGTGTTTTTACTGCGCTTGAAAACGGTTCGTACTACGGCATGTCCATCTATGATTTCCCTCATAGATGGAGATGACATTCCTTGAATAACATTTTGTATTTCATCCAGTAGTTGATAAATAATGCTGTAAAATCTCACTTCAACTTTTTCGTGATTCGCTACTTGTCTGGCACTTGGTTCTATAGCTGTGTTAAAGCCTATGACAATAGCGTCAGAAGCTAGCGCTAGAAAGATGTCACTTTCGGTTATGGATCCGGAAGACGTATGCAATATTCTAACTTGAGTTTCTTCGTTACTCAGCTCCGTAAGACCTTGGGTAATGGCTTCAATACTTCCTTGTACGTCAGCTTTCAGAACCAAATTGAGATCTTTAATTTCTCCAGTTCTTATACGACTAACCATGTCTTCGAATGAAGTTCTGCTGGCGGGTTCGTTTTGCTGTTCGTATCTCGCCACTGAATCTCGGGCAGCTTTTTCATCTTGCGCTACAGAGAAAGTTTCACCAGCAGTGGGGACATTATTTAAGCCTAATATTTCAACAGGAGTTGAAGGAGGTGCATAGTCTATTCTGCTTCCTGTGTGGTCCGTAAGGGATTTAATTTTTCCTGTGTTTGGGCCTACAGCCAGCACGTTGCCTAGACTTAAAGTTCCACTTTTAACTATAAGCGTTGCTACTGGGCCACGACTTTTATCCAATTTCGCTTCTAAAACTATACCTCTTGCCAAACCTTCTGGGTTAGCTTTGAATTCGGATATCTCAGATACAATATTGATGCTGTCAAGTAGATCGTCTATGCCTTTACCAGTAATTGCTGAGACTGGAACTGCTATAATATCTCCTCCCCACTCTTCAATTAATAGACTGTTTTCAGACAACTGTCTCTTAACTCTTTCGACGTCAGCGTTCGGACGATCTATCTTGTTAATTGCTACTATGATTGGTACATCAGCCGCCTTTGCATGGTTGATCGCCTCCACGGTCTGCGGCATCACACCATCGTCTGCGGCTACAACTAGAACAACCAAGTCAGTAACTTCTGCTCCACGAGCTCGCATACTAGAAAAAGCTGCGTGGCCCGGCGTATCTACAAATGTTATTAGATTCTGCCTGTATACAACTTGATAAGCACCTATATGTTGTGTGATTCCACCAGCTTCTTTATCGACCACTTTTGTTTTTCGGATGTTATCCAGCAGAGTTGTTTTGCCATGATCTACGTGACCTAAAATGGTTACCACTGGTGGCCTAGATTGGAGCAGAGAGGCGTCTGACTCTGTGTTCTCTTCGTTAGTTTTCTTAATGTTCCCCGTGTTTATTGGAGCCACTTTATAACCAAACGCAGGCGCAATAGACGACGCGGTAGTAAAATCGATCGCCTGGTTAATATTCGCCATGATCCCATTTCGCATGAGTTGTTTCATAAGATCTATGGGGCTAACCTTAATCATCTCCGCGAAATTCGATATGGTAACTGCCTCAGGAAGTCGAACGATTCGAACTTTAGTAGAGGTTTGCTTAGTCTCAGGCACTGTATTTTCTGTTGTAGCGCTATTTTCCCTTTGTTCTTCCATTATGCTTGCCGTATTATTATCTAATCCAAAGTTTTCGAAAAAATCAGGAGTGTTTCCCTCTCCTCGGTTGTAACAGGTGTTTTTAGAGAATGTTCCAATCTACCTTTCTTGAGCCCGTTCTCCCAGCACTTAGATGCCTTGCAGATATAGGCACCACGGCCAGACATTTTTCGCGAACCCAAGTCTACCAATACGCCATCAACTGGCGTTTTAGCAATTCTCACTAGTTCTATTTGAGGGGATTGCTTCCCACATGCCAAGCAACGTCTCATTGGTTTGCGCCGTTGCTGCATTGACAATATCTCCTTTTCAACGATTCAATATCGCTTACCTAGTGAAGGCACCACCCTTAGAGCCTTTTTTACGCTTTGCTGACGATTTCCCTTGGCGCCTACCTTCACTAGCTCTAGGCACCATAATGTCCTCAGCAAATCTGATTTGAGATTCACTATTAGCGGTAGCAAGTTGAGGCACTTGCCATATATCATCCGTAAGAGGAATTTCTTCTACTTCTTCTTCCAACTCCTCTGGCTCTTCTTCTACGGCAGGTTCTTCCCACTCTGCTGTATCACTTGTGTTCAAAGTTTCAAATTCATCTACAAGTGTTTCTTCAGCCTGGACTGAGTCGTTCTGATCTACATCTGTAGCTTTAGAGGTTATTTCTACGATTACTTCTTCTTCTTCTTCTTCTTCTTCCGCCAATTCAAGGTCAATCTGCTCATCCAATACAGGTGTCATTTCTGAGGCCTCTGTATCGGATATTTCCACTGCCGCATTCTCTGGGTCTGAGGCAGAATCTTTTAGAGTTGGCTTTTTCAGTCTTTCAAGCTCAACGTCTGCTGAGCTTAGAATATCTATTTTCCAACCGGTTAATTTTGCAGCCAATCTTGCATTTTGACCTTCTCTACCTATTGCTAACGAAAGTTGTTTGTCTTGCACAACTACGGTAGCATTATTCTCTTCCTGATCGAGGCTAACGTGCAGCACTTGAGATGGATTTAGGGCATTCGATATAAAAGTGCTTGGGTCACTGTGCCATTGCACTACGTCAATTTTTTCACCCTGCAATTCGTTAACCACGTTTTGGATGCGTATGCCTCTAAGCCCTACACATGAACCTACAGCATCAACCCCTTCTTGAGTGGCTACTACCGCAACTTTGCTTCTGGAGCCGGGTTCGCGGGCGATCGCTTTTATTTCTACTATACCGTTAAAGATTTCTGGGACCTCTATTTCGAAAAGCCGTTTTAATAGGTTCTTGTCTGATCTAGAGACTATTATCTCCGGCCCCTTAGCAGTCATTGCTACTTCAACTATGTACAGTTTCAGTTTTTGCCCGTGCCTATATCTCTCTGTAGGCACTTGTTCACGTTCTGGAAGCAGTGCTTCGGTACGACCGAGGTCTACAATTATCTGCCTAGGCTCCAACCTTTGGATAGTACCTGTAGTAACGTCTTCGGAACGGTCAGCGTATTCTTCAAAAACAAGCTCTCTTTCTGCCTCCCTAAGTCGCTGCATTACAACTTGTTTGGCAGTTTGCGCTGCAATGCGGCCAGCGAGGTTATGTTCCGACTCAATTTCTATTACATCGCCAACCTTAGCATTTGGGTTGAGCTTGATTGCACCTTCTAGATTAAGTTCTGTTTTGTTGTCTTCGACGTCTTCAACGACGTTCATAAGTACGAACACCCTTATGTCGCCAGAGGCTGGATTGAGCCGCACAGATATATTTTGCTCAGCAGCCAAATTGTCTTTTTTGTAGGCGGATGCAAGTGCTGCCTCAATGGCACCAAGTACCATTTCTTTTGGTAGCCCTCTTTCGGCTGCCAGCTGAGTCAAAGCGATCAGAAAATCACTTTTCACGGCTATCCACCTCCTGAATATTTTATATAGGCCTAGCCCCAAATTAACAAAAAAGTGGGACGAACCCACTTTTACATTCAAACTCGGTCGAGGATATTAACCCACGTTGGCCTGATTATAGCACTCGAGGCTTTCCAAAACAACCCGAAATCCACTTTCATATACCTGATGACTTGAATTAATTTGGCTTTTGGTCAATTGGAAATGGAAGGCATAGGTTCTTTGAATCCGAACCCAGTGAGAGGAAAGAGTACGTGCTGGTCAGATGCTATTATTCCATCACAAACTAGTCGTTCAGCAGCAGCGATAACTGTGGCTGAAGTTGGCTCGACAAATAATCCCTCAAGCCTGTTAAGACGGGCTTGCCATTCTATAATTTCTTCATCGAAAACTGTTATAGGTAGTCCGCCAGTTACTCTACATGCTTCAATGAGCTCGTCAAGCCTGGGAGGGTTGGCGATTTTTATACCGATCGCTACTGTGGACTGTGATGAGATCTCTTCAGGCCACTCTTTGTTATGATATGCCGTTACTAATGGTTGATATGCATGAGACTGAACAGCATGCAGGCTTGGAATTTGCTTTACCCTTCCATCTTGAAGCATTTCTTCGAAGCCCCACAGGAGTCCTAGCAGTAGTGAGCCGTTACCTACAGGAACTATTATGTGATCTGGGACGGGATCCATTTGCTCCGCAATTTCATAAGCTATGGTCTTGTTGCCTTCTATGAAATATGTGTTTAATTGGTAACTAAGGTTCAGAGTGCCAGATTCAGAGCAAAATATATTCATGGCGTTGACAGCGTCTTGCCGGGTGCCATTCACCCAGTGCATTTTGGCTCCAGTTTGCATAATTGTTTGAACTTTTCTGTTTTCGTCCCCTTCAAATGTGAAAGCTTCAAAAGTGATACCTGCTTTCGCACAATACGCTGCTAGAGAGTGACCGGTATTTCCTCCTCCGATCTCGGCTACGCTGTCGACCCCTATTTCTTTTAGGACAGACACTTGTATGGCATTCCCACGGTCTTTAAAGGCACCTGTTGGGTTCATATATTCCAATTTCGCGTGTATTCCATCAATTCCTAAACTTTGGCTAACTCGGGATAAAAGTACTATGGGAGTGTTGCCTTCACCCATTGTTACTAGGTTTTTAGAGTTACTTATGGGCAGCATTGGCAAATATCTTGTCATCCCAGTCATGTTAGTGTTGATTCTTTTGGATGTGACACAAGGTGTATCGTATTTAATCCTCAAAAAGCCACTACAATTTTGACATGTTGTTCTGTACTTGGAATTGTCGTACCTTTCTCCGCAGTTTCCACACACCAAATCAAAAGACATATCTAACCCCAGTTCTATGAGATAGGCATTATGATACTACTCTTGGACAAAAAAACCGACGGGTTCTGGATTTCCAGAACCCGTCGGTTAAGAACGCTTCTTAATGGTCTAGTAGTCCATCGGAGGAGCTGCCGGCATTGGCGGATCTTTCTTAGGAATTTCTGTGACCATTGACTCGGTAGTTAGTATCATAGTAGCGACGCTTACAGCATTTTCTAACGCTGACCTAGATACCTTTGCTGGATCAACTATACCCATTTCGAACATGGACCCAAATTCCCCGATTTCGGCATCATAGCCGAAATCGCTCTCGCCCTTGAGTATTGCATCGAGTATGACTGATCCATCAGTACCAGAGTTATTTGAGATTATTCGTATCGGTTCCTCAAGAGATTTTCGGACTATACGTACTCCAGTAGTTTCATCTGGACCCAACTTCAACTTATCTAGTGCCTTTGAGGCACGTATTAATGTTGATCCCCCACCAGGGACAATGCCTTCTTCTACTGCAGCACGAGTAGCAGAAAGGGCGTCTTCTACACGGGCTTTCTTTTCCTTGAGCTCGATTTCTGTTGCGGCACCCACTTTAATTATGGCTACTCCACCTGAGAGCTTGGCCATACGCTCTTGCAACTTCTCTCTGTCAAACTCGGATGTGGTCTCCTCTATTTGTGCCTTGATCTGCTTGATTCTCGCTTGAATCGTTTCGTCAGACCCTTTTCCTTCGACGATTGTAGTGTCCTCTTTAGTAGCCACTACACGCCTGGCGCGACCGAGGTCCTCGACTGTAACGGACTCTAGTTTTCGACCAACTTCTTCGCTTATCACGACTCCACCTGTAAGTATTGCGATGTCTTCCAACATGGCCTTACGCCTATCCCCAAAGCCAGGAGCTTTAACTGCAAGTGCACTTAATGTGCCTCGTAGCTTGTTAACTACCAAAGTGGCCAGAGCTTCTCCTTCTACATCTTCGGCTATCACCACTACGTTCTTGGTAATTTGTAAGATTTTCTCCAAAGCTGGGAGCAAGTCGGATACGGCTGAAAGCTTTTTATCTGTAACCAAGATATATGGATCATCGGTTATTGACTCCATGCGATCTGCGTTAGTTACGAAATAAGGGCTGATGTAGCCGCGGTCGAACAGCATTCCTTCGACCTTCTCAATCTCATCGGTTATGCCACGCGACTCCTCGACGGTGATGACGCCATCCTTGCCCACATCGTTCACAACCTCAGCTATTAGCTCTCCTATCGCCTTGTCATGAGCAGCTAGATTAGCTACTTGGGCTATTTGCTCTTTGGTTTCTACAGGTTTCGATAGTTTCTTGATTTCTTCACGCAAAGTGCTCGCGGCTTTATCCATGCCTCTTTTTAGAATCATGGGATTAGCACCTGCGGCTACGTTTTTGAAGCCCTCAGTTACCATTGCTTGTGCTAACACTGTCGCTGTTGTCGTGCCATCGCCTGCTGCGTCATTTGTTTTGCTCGCAGCTTCTTTTAAGAGTTGAGCTCCCATATTTTCGAAAGGCTCTTCGAGCTCAATCTCTTTTGCTATGGTCACACCATCACTACATACTGTAGGTGGGCCAAATTTCTTATCTAATATTACGTTACGACCACTTGGGCCGAGGGTTACACTCACTGATTCAGCCAGTGCATCTATTCCCTTTTTCAGGGAGCGCCTAGCCTCCTCACCGAAAACTATCTGCTTCGCCATTGTGCCTCCTTAACTTATAACGACAATGATTGGTTTAGCGTTACGCTTAGCCGATCTTTGCCAAAATGTCTGATTCTCTGAGGATCAGATAATCAACGTCGTCCTCTTTCAGCTCGGTTCCGGCGTACTTGGAATATACGATCTTGTCTTTGACCTTTACTTCCATTGCTATACGCTTGCCATCATCCCCGATTCTGCCAGGACCAACCGCAATCACTTCACCTTTCTGTGGTTTTTCTATCGCTGTATCTGGGAGTACCAATCCGCTTTGAGTAACTTCTTCCCCTTCGAGAGGTTGAATCACCACGCGGTCCCCCAGTGGCTTAAAAGTAACTGCCACACTAACCTCCTTCACTTGATCTGTGTTAATCACAATATTAGCACTCCGATTAACGGAGTGCTAATTCGAGTAGAGATGGTATTATCCGGATTAGATATTGTCAAGGATGAATGATCTTAATGTTAGAATCAGGACGCTTTATTATACTAGACTAGTAGCCTAAGTGGCGTAATTTAGTGATTTGTTGGTTATTTCCGTTCGGAGTGTATACTAGCCACATTAGATTCAGGCTTCCCTTGAAATATGCAAATATATAAAAAGGTATTCCGTCCTTTACTGTTTCGCTTTTCTCCAGAGAAAGCTCAGGCTTTAACTGATTTTTTACTGAAGGGATCGTTTCTTGAGAGTCCTTTATCGTACTGGTTTGATTACTCTAATCCAAGATTGGCAGTGTCGGCAGGGAATATCAAATATCCGTCTCCTGTAGGGATAGCGGCAGGTTATGATAAGGATTGTAGGCTTATCGACGGTTTGTTGTCGCTTGGGTTTGGATATGTTGTTGCGGGTACAGTTACGCGTGAGGCTCGTCTGGGCAATCCGTCACCTAGGCTCTTGCGGTTCCCTTCCAGCGAAGCAGTCATTAACGCATTGGGGTTTCCTGGAAAAGGCTTGAAGGCAGCTAGGAGTCATTTGGAACGTTCCCAAATGCGACGACTAGGAAATGACAAGCCTGTGATTGCTAGCGTATCCGGGTTGAAGATCCAAGAATTTCAGGATTGCCAGAAAACTTTGGAGCCATTTGTGGATGGGATCGAACTGAATGTAAGTTCTCCAAATACTGATGGGATTCGAATGTTCCAGGAGCCGGATAATTTTGAAGCCTTGATTCGTACATTGAATCAAGGTCGAAACAAACCCATGCTGGTAAAAATGCCTCCCTTCTTTGACGAGCTTGGTAAAGAAAGGATTCTAAGATTAGTGAACATTGCTGCTAAAGAAGGAGTAGATGGGATTACTGCTGCCAACACGCATCCAATAAAAGAAGCTAGACTGGCGATGGGACATGGCGGCCTAAGTGGAAGACCACTCTTTAAGGAGACCTTGGAGATAGTAAGAGAGATACGCTTGGAAGTGGGAAAAGATATGGCGGTTCACGCTTGCGGAGGTATTTTTACTTACGAAGATGTAATCGAGGCATTTCGAGTAGGTGCTGACACTGTGCAGCTATTTACGGGCTTGGTTTATGAGGGACCCAGCGTTGCCAAAAATATTAACCTTGGGTTAATCAAGTATATGGATGAACAAGGAATAGAGACTGTTAGGGATTTAGCTAAATAAGCAGTTTGTTGACCTAAAAACGGTACATGGATAAACTTGGTTGTCTTCTTGGGCGGTTAGCTCAGCTGGTTAGAGCGTCGCGTTGACATCGCGGAGGTCAGTGGTTCGAGCCCACTACCGCCCACCACTTATCCTAAGTTGGCTCAATCCCATTTCGTTGTACTCATTTGAACAGGTTAAGGAAACGCTCCTCGTAATATTCGAACAATCCCCACCTTAATAATTCCCTGTGTAATATGCTGGGGTCTAGACCTGATTTTACTTTTCTAAACAGTTCGTCGATATTATCTATCACACCTTTCGGCACATCCAGACTTGGCACTGGCTCTAGGAGCCCCATTGTCTCCATTTCTCTGGCATTCGAAATTGAAGAACTTGCTGTAAATTCGTATATAAATTTGAATAGGGAAACATCCCACAGTTCGTCTAATCCACTTAGGACGACCGCCATTCCTACATCTCTTTGGTCAAGATCTCGGCTTATTTTTTCCGCGACACCTTCGACGTTCCCGTCGACGATTTCGATAGTGCCTGGGTTATTGTTGTATTGATATAAGAGGCCTGCACTGTTGACCCCGAATTTTCTGGAAAGGTATTCCATGTACTCTCTGGCCTCGGGGCTGAATCCTTCAAGGTTAAGCATGTATCCAGGAGTCACTATATTAGGCTTCTGCGCAATCACTTGACCGTTTCTTACTACTACTTCGTTAGTTTGGCTTTCTAGGTCTTTATATATAGGTTCAGTCACGACGTAATATTTCAGGTTTGTTATGCCGAAGGTGGCTAGCTGTTGCTTGGGTGTGCGAATAACCTGAGTTAAGTCTACGGCCCTGGCTATTCTATGGAAGTCTTCATACATAGTTGTCTATAATTATGGCATGGCAATTGGCTAATAGTTTACTTTACATTCAAGGTTGTATAAATAGAAATATGGAATTCGCAGATATAAAAAACCTTTTTGAATCGGAGTTGATTAGGGAACTGGGTGCTGAACATCCATTTAGAGTGGTTGGTACTGGAGAATGGACGGGTCAGTGCGCAGAGCAAGAGGGTGAAATGCACTTGGAGGATCAACCGAGGGCGTGTTTTGAATGCAAAACAATCCATGTCCCAGAGCGTGATTACAATGATTTCACGGTGGCTCGCATCGAGGCCTCAGTGGAAATGATACTGGAACATCTTGAAGCTGCGTAGGATGATTTGGGGTTGTTAATGCTATGTTCAAACCCTAAAATAAATCGAGAATTGTTGGGTGTGTGGCTTATACGATCAGAAATGAAAATCTCTTCTAGCTAAGCCAATTTTATACAGGGTGTTACCATCCCTACAATAGCTATATTGG
>CAZBMS010000044.1:0-12811 GCA_964493125.1 uncultured Dehalococcoidia bacterium
CGCATCGCGGATCAGCTTTTGATATCCGCCCACCATACAGCAGCCCTGTTTCACCATCATCGCCACTTTTAGTGTATATCTTAACCATGATAGGATTATAGCACTACATTATTTGACCTGAAGGATAGCCTATCATTACAATGGGCTGATACGTTTAAAAGCTTATCAAGGATCAATCCAATGGTAGCACCTCTAAGTATTGAAATAACCAAAAATGCAGCGAGTCACGTAAGGGAATTCACCGGTAAAACTGGAGACGAGGAAGTGTCGCTACGCGTCGCCGTGAAAGGTGGAGGTTGCTCTGGGCTTACTTACGACCTCGCTATAGATGATGTTGCAAAAGATACCGACAAGGTCATAGAACAACACGGCGTTTCTATAATGATTGATAAAAAGAGTTACATATTCCTTGCTGGAACAGTTTTAGACTACTCCGGAGGATTGAACGGCAAAGGTTTTGTTTTTAGCAATCCCAACGCAAAGACCACATGCGGTTGCGGAACATCGTTCTCTGTATAGTTTAAGCCCCTTTCATATACGGCCATTATAATTACGTGTAATTACGGTATCTCTCCTACAAAAAGCTTATGAAAAATTTACACTTGAGTGAATTACACAAAACCGCAGGAGCTACTTTCACTTCGGTCGGAAACTGGGAATTACCTGGTGACTACGGGGATTCAGCTGAAGAATACAAAGTAATTAAGGCTGGAGCTGGCCTTATAGATCAATCCCATTTTGGACGTATAAAAATTGAAGGCAAGGACGCCCTAGACCTACTAAACAGATTGTCAACATACAAGGTAGATATATTGCCAGTTGGCAGCGGTGAAGGAACCATTCTATTAACCAACAAAGGTAGAGTGATAGATCTAGTTCACCTATTCGCCAAGGAAGATGGGCTGATGATGATAACCAGTCCGGAAGCAGCGGAACAGACTTCGGAATGGATTGATCTATACACTTTTCTAGAAGAGGTAATCCTAGAAGATGTCACTATTAGCACAGCAATGCTGACTCTGACTGGGCCAAAATCTGACCATATTGTTGAGAAAGCATTCAAATTCGATCCGAATCAGCTCGCCCTATACGGTAACGCAGAGTTGCAAGTAAACGATGAGACTATTTCGATCATTAGAACTGATCCACTAGGTGAATTAGGCTACAGCTTTGTTATGGAATCAAGCCAAGCACAAGGTGTATGGGAAACACTAGTGTCTCAAGGGGCTTCACAAGTAGGCAATGAATCTTACAATGCAGTGAGAATAGAGTCAGGAATAACACGATACGGTAACGAGTTAACTGAAAAGGTGAATCCGTGGGAAGTTAATCTGAACAAATATATACATTGGGATAAAGGTTGCTACACCGGGCAAGAAGTGGTTTTGCGGCTATATAACTACAATAAAGTTAGACGTCAGTTAGTTTCGATTGAACCATTAAGCGACAAAATAGTCGAGGGAGCTCAGCTTAAATCTGACGGAACGGAAGTTGGATGGGTATCATCTTTATCAATAAATCCGATGACACAACGACAAATGGGACTCGCTATAGTACATGTAGATCACATTGAACCCGACAAGCCAATACAAGCCCACGACTTTAATGACGTCGTATTGGGAGATGTCATAACAAACCCCATTCCGGAAAAACAGTTGAGTAGCAATCCCGCTTAATTAACTATAAAACTAATCCACCATCTACCGAGAAAGCTTGACCAGTAATGTAACCTGCTTCCTCACTTGCAAGAAATCCTGCAAGAGCAGCCACGTCTTCGGGAGAGCCCAGTCGACCCATAGGAATTCGGGCAGTTACCAGCTCTTTCATCTCTTTAGTCATACTGTTGACCATCCCAACTTCCACAAATCCAGGAGTCAACGCATTAACAGTCACATTGCGTGAGGCCAACTCTCTAGCCAAGCTCTTGGTCAGTCCGATTAGCCCCGCCTTTGAAGCGGCATAGTTCGCCTGACCGAGATTGCCGACGAGACCAACAATAGACGAGATTGTGATTATTCTGCCCGATCTTTTTTTTAGCATAACTTTCGCAGCTGCCCTAGAACATAGGAAAGCACCTTTCAAATTTACTCGAATTACCTCATCCCAATCTGAGTCAGACATCCTTATAAGGAGACCATCCTTGTTAATTCCCGCGTTGTTTACCAATATATCAACGGAACCATATACACGCTCCAGATCATCAAACATACGTTGTACCTGGCTTGAATCAGTCACGTCAGCCTGAATTGGAACCCCTAAGCCTCCAGCAACCCGTACATCTTCGCAAATCTTCTCGGCAGTTGATTTTGTAGCGTTATAATGGACCCCAATCGAAGCGCCTTCAGAGGCCAGCTTCAATGCGATTGCTCCGCCTATCCCTCCAGAAGCGCCAGTAACTAACGCAACCTTACCCTCAAGCGATCTTCGTGATGTCATATCTATCCTTGTTCCGATTGATTGAGAGCAGCAAGCTCTTTGCTCATAGCATCTATCAAACCAACTTTAACCACGTTTTCTGCCATTATTATCGCCTGTGCAACATTTTCAGCATTTGCACGACCATGGCCTACAATCGCAGTCCCGTTGATTCCAAATAGAGGGCCACCCCCACCCACCTCGGCGGGAGATGTCATTTCGACAAGCTTTTTTGAGATCTGCCCTGATACCTCAGCAGGCAACGATGCCCCCAATAAATCTGGTATATGCTTTAACAAGGCCATACCTAGTCCCTCGGTATATTTCATTAGTATGTTCCCAACGAATCCATCACATACCACCACGTCGGCCTTGTCTAATAAAATATCCATTCCCTCCACATTACCTATGAAATTTAGGCTACTCTCCTTAAATAGTGGATAGGCTTCTTTGGTTTGTCGATTACCCTTCCCTTCTTCAGACCCCACACTCAAAATTCCTACCCTGGGATTTTCGACTCCTTGTATAACTCTTGCGAATGCTACTCCCAACGCAGCAAATCCCAAAAGCCGACTTGGCCGACAATCAACATTACTTCCAAGATCCATTAGCACAGTTCTAGAAAGTCGTCCAAATAACGGGCCACCTATGGCCGGCCGGTCTATATTGTCCAAAAGTCCCATTTCAAGGGTTGCTGCGGCCATAGCAGCCCCGGTAGAACCCATTGTCACAAACGCATGTGCATCTCCAGCCTTAACCAATCTAGCCGCCTGTACTACTGAAGCATACGGTTTTTCCTTGATAGCTCTTATAGGATTATCCGTTTCTTCTATTACGCCTTCTGAGGCAACTAAAGTAATATCCAGTTTGCTGGCTTCATAATTATTAAGCTCAACTTTAATTGCACTCTCATCACCGACTAGCAAAATCTTATATCCGTTTTGTTGAGCAGCACATATCGCACCTTGCACAATCTCCCTAGGGGCAAAATCACCACCCATTGCGTCGACAGCAACTGTAAAACTATTTCTTACTTCCATCATTATCCCTTATTCAAAACTGTCTCATTTAAGGTCACTGAAGCCTCTCCAGTTATCACGTATTCGCCGTCACCATTAATGCATCCGATCGTGCACTCAACCTTAGTCTCACTATCTGTGGTGGTTATGGCTGTAATTTTACCAGTCGTTGATACCTGATCACCCGGGTAAACTGGTGATCTAAATCTCACCTTGAGCCTACCCCGATCCAACCAATCTTGTCCAAAATCTACTGTAAGCATCTCTGAAATCAACCCAAGTACCATCATACCGTGAGCTACTATCCGTCCGAACATACTTTTATTAGCAAATTCGGCATTTAAGTGAACCGGATTATTATCCCCGGAAACCTCCGCATACCTATTGATCTGATCTTGTGTAATAGACCTAGTCAATTCTGAAAGCGACATTCCTTCCTGCAATATCTACTCCTGCTCAAAAATAATTAGCGTAGTCCGACCATCCAAAAGCAGACCCGCTTGACTATCCATCACCTTAAACTCCAATACGACAATTTCACCGCCTTTGCTACGTCGACTAGATTGAGCCACCTTACCCTGGCAATAGACCGTATCACCCTCCTTAGCTGCTCTATGTGACTGGAGCTCCTGCGAAACATGAACCGCGCCAGGAGGCACACCAAGGCCACTCAGCAACGTTCTGATGCCTAAGGCAGCAAGCGCTATAGTAGGAACGTAGTCTTCATTATAGACTTCAGCTGAAGCTTCAATAACAGAGCGATAGCCTCCTATCACGCTACTATTCAAAGTAACTTGGTCGGATTCGAATGCCCTTCCAGATGTAAATCCATAACTAGTCATAATTCAAGTGATTTATAATAATAATGTCGCCACCGATTATAGAGATGAGTATACTATCGAATCAATAAAACACGGCAACTATTTGCCTTGCCTGGAGGCAATACGTACCTGAAATGACACAAAAGTGCGAACCACATAGCTTAAAGGGAGATGAAAAGGCCCGTTACGTAGCCGGTATGTTCGCCCGAATCTCCGGAAGATATGACCTACTCAACACAGTCATGACGGGTGGAATGCATTACCAGTGGAGAAAGCTAACAGCAAAACTCGCCACCAAGGGGCTGGAAGGTGACACTCTCGATATAGCAACCGGCACAGGTGATTTGGTATTCGACTTAGTGAAGCAAAAAGGTGTCGTATCAAGTGTCGGCGTGGACTTCGTCTCTGAAATGATCTCCATAGCCACCCTTAAGGCCAAAAAGCGGAACCTATCAAAGGAAACTCTGTTCTTACAAGGGGATGCTTTAGAACTTCCATTTAAAGATAACTCTTTCATTTGCGCCACTTCCGCTTTCAGCATGCGAAACGTATCCGACATACCAAGAGCAGTATCTGAAATGAGAAGAGTAGTAAAACCAAACGGGCGAGTTGCCGTTCTAGAAATTACTCCCTTCTCAAAGGGCGGCTTGTTCCCCAGATTGTTTCGTTTCTACTTTCACAGGCTAGTCCCAATCATCGGGAGACTCCTGACAGGAGATACAGAAGCATACACATACCTGCCACGTTCAGTAGATTTATTCCCTAATGCTGACATGTTCGCCTCGATAATGGAAGGGGTAGGACTGAAAAATGTACAACATCGCAAGGTGGGATTTGGAGCACTAGCAATTCACATGGGTGAAAAGTTAGTGTAAATTCCTGATAACATCAGACTAGATAAATAAAAAATGACTTATACAGGAGGTTGTAATGCCTATCATTAGAAAAGGGGATGTCCCTGCTGACGAACTTTCGGGAAACCAAAGACAAACGATGGTGAATGGGGATCTGGGAGCAACAGATCTAACCGTATTCGAGCTAGACGTACCGCCAGGCGGAGAGATACCCGTACACATCCATCCCGGGCACGAAGAATGTATGGTAATTTTGGAAGGTTCGCTAGAGGCGCTGGTAGGAGATGATGTAACTCAAGTAGGACCCGGCGACACTGTGTTGGCGCCAGGAGATATCAAGCATTCCTTAGTAAATAAAAGTGGTAAACCCGCGAAATTTATGGCTATATTCCCTACAACGAATGTACAACGTCACTTTCTAGAATCGTAATGCTAAACGTTTTAAGATAAGGTTTCTTAAAGAAGTCAAAAGGAAACTCATTAAGGAGTAGCAATGGAACACAGATTACTAGGTAATTCGGGTCTTAAGGTGCCAGCAGTAGGGCTTGGGTGCAACAACTTCGGCGGGCGTTTAGATCCTAAAGAAACGGCTCTAGTCCTTAACGAATGTATTGAAGAAGGTCTCAATTTCTTCGACACAGCAAATGTATATGGAGGAGGGCTTTCAGAAGATTACATGGGCAAAGCGCTCAAGGGCAAACGGCACGAAGTGCTGATCGCAACCAAAGCGGGCATGAGCGTTGGTGATGGGCCTAACGAAAGTGGTTCGTCCAGAAAGCATCTTATGCAGCAAATAGACGTCAGTTTGAGCAGACTGCAAACTGACTACATAGATCTATATCAGATTCATAGGCATGACCCAAACACACCAGTTGAAGAGACTATGAGGGCCCTAGACGATCTCGTGGCACAGGGTAAAGTCCGTTACATAGGATGCTCAAACTATGCGGCCTGGCAAATAGCTGAATCTAACGGAGTTGCCAACAACCTCAACCTACAACCATTTGTTACAGTGCAGCCAGAATATAGCATGATGAAACGTGATGTTGAAAAGGAGATATCCCCTGCCGCAGCGAAGCTAGGTTTGGGTATCTTACCCTATTTCCCGCTTGCTAGTGGATTTCTAACCGGTAAATACAAAAGAGGTGCAGGAACACCAGATGGCACAAGATTAGCAGGGAATCAACAAAGAGCTGATGCAACACTCACAAGCTCAAACTTTGACCTCTTGGAGAAACTGGAGGATTTCGCATCGCAGCGTGGCTACAGCATGGTAGAGTTGGCTATAGCCTGGCTGCTAGCTAACCCATCAGTAAGTTGCGTCATAGCCGGTGCAACAAAGCCGGAACAGGTTAAGGCTAATGCTAAAGCAGGAGACTGCCAAATCACAGTTGAAGAAAAAGCCGAACTAGACGCTATCCTGGAAGAGCACGGGTTCTAATTAGATATACCCGCTGTTGGCTAAACTAATACAGAAGCGTGGATTTTGAAAATGAGCCATAGGACATGGTTTAAGAATTACTTGAAACATCCCTTACAGCTCGGTGCGCTGTTCCCTAGTAGCCATGCTCTAGGCTCGCTAATGGTTAAGCACATTAGCCCTAGAGCCAATGGTAGAATTTTGGAGCTTGGTGCCGGCATAGGATCTTTCACTAACGCACTTATACGCAAGGGAGTGCCAGAGGAACATCTGGTCGTCTTAGAACAATCAAAAGACTTCACCGAAATATTGGAGCAAGAGTTCCCTAACGCGAATGTCGTTTGCGGAAATGCTAAGAACTTATCAGGAATACTGTCCCAATTGGCAATAGAAAATGTAGATGAGGTGGTTTCAGGAATCCCTCTAAATGCAATGGGTAAAATGCTACGCGAAGTTATTTGTGATGAAGCCTTCAAATACCTTAAGCCTGGGGGGTCGTTTGTGCAGGTCTCTTATCTCCCACGTTGCCCAGTACCTAAGAGCGTAATCGCCAAATATGACGGAAAGAAAATCTTCTGTGGTATCACCGTGAGAAATATTCCTCCGGCATTCGTATGGAGGATTGAAAAAACATAGCCGCTGTAATCGGAGGCACTCTTGGTTGAAAAGCAAATAGTCGCGTTTGGTGGTTTAAGGCCGCCTAAAGGTAAAACACATCCATTGATAAACTATGTTCTCTCATTATCAGAAAGGGATCGTCCCAAGGTCTGTTTTATACCTACTGCAACAGGAGATGCTGCAACCTCAATAGTCGCCTTCTATGATCGTTTCACTGCGTCAAATGCCGAACCCTCTCATCTTTCTTTGTTCAATAGAACCGTTTACGACATTGAAGAATATTTATTGAACCAAGATATTATTATGGTAGGGGGCGGTAACACCGCTAACATGTTGGCTACATGGCGGATTCATGGGGTAGATGTCGCCTTAGAAAAAGCCTGGGGGGCAGGCGTTATTTTGTGTGGCGGCAGTGCAGGATCTTTGTGTTGGTTTGAGTGTGGCACGACAGATTCATTTAACATTTATGAACTTGAACCCCTGTATGATGGCTTAGGATTTTTGCCAGGTTCTCATTGCCCTCATTACGATGGAGAGGAACAAAGGAAACCCTTGTATCATAAATTGATATCTGAAGGGTTCGCACCCGGATATGCTATAGACGACGACGCAGCAATCCATTTCTTGGGAACAGAAGTTCGACAAGCAATTAGCTCCAGAGATAATGCGGGTGCTTACTACGTTCAAAAAAGTGGAAACGCAGTTACAGAAACTACTCTAAAAACCAAGATATTGTGCTGATCAATATCTATCAAAACTTTACGTGTTCAATTATTTGTGTTAGCTTGAATCAAGTGAACTTTTTCACATGAGCGGGTTCATTAGGTATTTACGGATGTATACGCTAACAACAATAAAAATGTCTATGATGAACAGAACTACCTGCTGTTGTAGCTCTCTACATACTATTTGTGAGGCAGAACTTATCTAATTTTTACAACTGACATTTAAGGTTCAATCGACAAAAGACCTCACTGATAGTGAGGTCTTTTGTCATTAACTGCCCAACTATCTTAATAAATTAAAAACAAGGCTTTTAAATTTAGCAATACAGGAGGATTAACATAATGAGCGAATATAAATTTGAGACCTTACAATTACATGCGGGCCAGAGTCCTGACCCTGCAACTAACTCTAGAGCTGTACCTATTTACCAGACAACGTCTTACGTTTTCAACAGCCATGAACACGGTAATAACCTGTTCACGCTGAAAGAGTTAGGCAACATCTACACTAGGATTATGAATCCAACTACTGATGTTTTCGAAAAAAGAGTAGCAGCATTGGAAGGCGGGATTTTGGGGCTTGCTACAGCTTCAGGACAAGCTGCACAATTCACCGCTATAACTAACTTTATGACAGCCGGAGATAATTTGGTCTCTACTTCATTCCTTTATGGTGGTACTTACAATCAGTTCAAAGCTCAATTCCCAAGAATTGGATTAAACGTAAAATTTGCTGAAGGCGATAGCATATCCAGTTTCGAATCAAAAATTGATGAAAAAACGAAAGCAATTTATATTGAATCTATAGGGAATCCAGAGATGAACGTTCCGGATTTTGAAGGGCTCGCTAAACTAGCCCATTCAAATAATATCCCGTTAATTGTAGACAATACTCTGGGAGCAGCAGGTGCAATAATCAAGCCTATAGATTATGGAGCCGATGTTATCGTACACAGTGCTACAAAGTGGATCGGTGGGCATGGAACTAGCATAGGAGGGGTAATCGTAGATGCGGGAACTTTTAATTGGGGCAATGGTAAATTCCCATTATTTACTGAGCCCAGTGAAGCTTACCATGGTTTAGTCCATTGGAATGTTTCAGGCTTTGAGAGCGATTTATGTAAAGCCTTGGGGATTCCGTCAAATAGAAATATTGCTTTTGGTATTAGAGCCAGATTTGAAGTATTGAGGGATTACGGCGCAGCTCTCAGCCCTTTCAATTCATTTCTTTTCCTTCAAGGACTTGAAACTTTGTCATTGCGAGTAGAAAGACATTCTGAAAATTCGATTGCACTAGCAACTTGGTTAGACAATAATCCAAAAGTGGAGTCCGTTAATTATCTAGGGCTCCCAGGAAATCCTTATAAGAACTTGGCTGACAAATATCTACAAAGGGGATACGGGTCAGTGCTAACTTTTACTCTTAAAGGTGGTTTCGACGCTGCGGTGAAATGTATTGATAGCTTAAAGTTAGCAAGTAACTTAGCTAATGTCGGCGATTCCAAAACCCTAGTAATACATCCTGCTTCAACAACTCACGAACAGTTGTCACCTGAGGAACAAGCATCTGCGGGTGTAGGTCCTGCAACAATCAGAATTTCAGTAGGATTAGAGCACATAGACGATATCATCGCAGATTTTGATCAAGCGATAAATTAATCGTTTATAATCGACTGCCTCGACTGGAAATCCAGTCGAGGCAGTCGATTGGCAAGGAGTTACAATGCCTTTAATACTCCCCTCCGATTACCATTCAATAAAACAGATACAGCAGAACAAAATCATCCGTTGGGTTCCTAAAGATCGATTAACTAACTCTAAATCACCTAACCCTATTAGAATAGGGATACTCAACATTATGCCTCTAGGCCATCAATATGAATTAAACATATTAAATTCTATAGGGTTTACAGACTTCGACATAGAGCCAATCTGGATCAAATTGAACACACATAATTATAAGACCTGGCCACAAGGATATGTGGACAAATTCTATATTAGTTATGATGAGGTAAAAGACCAACAAGCATTGGATGGATTCATTATCACAGGGGCGCCTATAGAACATTTGAATTTTGAAGAAGTTACTTATTGGAACGAGATAGTAAAGATTATCAACGATGCCCGTGATCGCTTTCCTAGTACACTGGGATTGTGTTGGGCAGGAATGGCAATGGCATATTTGCTCGGGGTAAAAAAGGTATTATATGAAACCAAATTGTTTGGAGTGTTCGAATTAGAAAACAAAGTCCCTAATCATCCCATAATGGGCGCTACAGATGACAAATTCTTTTGCCCACAAAGCCGGAATGCTGGAATGGATAATCAAGACATAGAAAAGGCTGAAATTAGAGGTGACCTGACAGCGTTAGCCTTCAGCGAAGAAACAGGTTACCCCATATATGAAACTCCTGATCATAAACAAATCGTTCATCTTGGCCATCCTGAATATAATTCAAGCAGATTAGCATATGAAGCTAAAAGAGATTCTGATGACCCTAATGTGCCGCCAATTACGAATTTTGATTTTGCAAATCCTTCCAACGTTTGGAAAATGCATCGGCATACTTTTTTTCACCAATGGATTAAGTTTTGCTACGAAAAGTCACGCTTGAAAATATAGAATTGCCGCATTGAGACAATGTATGAAATCCGAACTACAAATACCGATCGAAGATTAAGTATTGCAGTTGTTATAAATCAAGACCGCATGCGTTAACTTTTTGAATCACCCACTCAAGAAAATTATTCAGCCTTACTTCGATATTCATCTAACTAGTCGTATGGGATCTCTTAATTGGAAACAAAGGTGGCCAAATTTGATCACTTAGCCTCTTAGCGTAATCCCAAGAAACTATTCCTGCCTTATACTTTATCCATACCCTCTGTGCTTCTTGCCGTAATTCTTCTTCGTCAACCCCGTTTACTACTCCATTTTCAACAACTACATTCCCATCCACTATCACAGTATCGCAGTGCTTCCCGTTAGCGAAATGTATCAAGGTTCTCATGGGATCATCTATGGGCCCGGTATCGAAAGCGGCAATGTCATACACACTTATGTCGGCCTTGCATCCTGCTTCTAGTTTACCTAAATCATTTCGTCTCAAAGCTTTAGCTCCACCCACTGTAGCAGCATAGAATAACTCCTCCACTGTCCCAGCCATCCTGTCCCGTTCTATAATTTTATTGATCAAAGAACCTGCCCTAATCTCCTCTAGTAGGTCTGGGGGAAATGTGTCGCATCCCAAAGCCATATTAACGCCGGACCTGTAATACCTACTGAATGATTCCAAAAAGTCTCCCGACCTGGCATAGACAATTGGAGTATGACAAACCGTCGTGCCGCTCTCCGCAAGTATCTGCAAATCATTACGCGGATCATCGTCTGTAGCACTGTGCCCAGCAATATACTTTGCATGCACGAGTGATACTGCACTACCTAAAAAGCCGATTTCTTGCAACCATTCAACCATAGACCTATCAGTCTTTGATTTATGCTGTTTAAACTCCTCTAAACGCTGGGAGAAATGGGATCGCACATGAATATTACCTAATAACTCTGATTGACGCATGGTCTCTTTTAATAGATCGTCCGAGCATCGAGCAGTCTGATAAGGGAAAAGGAATCCATTTAGACGTTCGCTTCCTTTCTCGCCAGCATATTTAATAAAACTTAAAGCCTTATCTAATCCTATTTGTGCCCTAGAACTGTCCCAAATGCGTTGGGGGGTTCCATTTTCATCCGTGTAATCACAAGCCTCTTGATAGAGATGTGATAACCATGCTCTAGCTCCCAATTTCTCCGATGCTTCAGCCAAAGCGTAAGGTTCAGCATCAGCATCATCCCAAAATTTAGTGAGCCCTGTTGTTACCCCCCCAAAACTGGTGTTCCCAAACTTTAGTAGACTAGTGACGCTAAAATCCGCACTGACCCTAAAGTCATCATCGCTCATGATAGTTTTGGCGCCAGGTTCAATTACCCAAGAAGGACGGTTATAACCCGCAGACCTGGGATGATCAATATTTAGGATTTGGAGATCGAAATTAGCTATGCAGTGAAGATTGACGAATCCAGGAGAAATCAATTTACCACTAGCGTTAATGGTGCGGTCAGGTGTAGGACATCCAAGATCATTAGGAAATCCGACGAATTCGATGGTATTACCATTATAGGTAACAACTCCTCCATCTAGGAGCACATGTTGATTCTCCTGCCATGCTATTACCCAGCCACCTTGTATTGCTGTACGCACTGTTATTTCTCCTTTATGGCCAACATATCACCATCCTACATTACCACCAATTCGGCGAACCTCTTGCATTCTGGTACCCAATCGAGTAGAACGATTAGGGGAAAATTGAGCTACATAAAAGACTGCATGCGTCAGCGTGTACACAGTTTTTGATAAACTAAGTCTAAATTATGAGCACCTCGGCAAATTACTTATTTAGGAGAAAAAAATGCCAGAAACCTCTCGCATTATATACACTAAAACAGACGAGGCTCCAGCTCTTGGCACATTCTCGTTACTACCGTTAGTCCAAGCATTTAGCAAAGGATCCGGGATTGAACTTGAGGACTGGGACATATCTTTAGCTGGGAGAATCATTGCCAATTTCCCAGATAACCTAACGGACGAGCAGAAAATTCCCGACTATCTCACCATGGCCGGTAAGTTGTGCTTAGACCCAGGGGCAAACATTATCAAATTACCCAATATTAGTGCCTCAATTCCTCAACTAAAGAGTGCTGTAAAGGAATTGCAAGACAAGGGATATAATATCCCTGACTATCCCGACAATCCTTCAACTGACGAAGAACGGGACGCCCATCAGCGATTCTCTAGGGTAGTTGGCAGCGCGGTCAATCCAGTTCTACGAGAAGGCAACTCCGATCGTCGCTCTTCCACAGCGGTGAAGGAACACGGCAAGCGGA
>CAZBMS010000045.1:0-12747 GCA_964493125.1 uncultured Dehalococcoidia bacterium
GAATAGACAACGACACAGAGATTTCTCAGCAATTTACGCTCTGGGATCAATCAGGCTCAGCAGTTATAAGGGGTAATCTACTAGTAATTCCAATAGCCGACTCTATTTTATACGTAGAGCCCATTTATTTGATGGCTGAAGGTGTCCCGTTACCAGAACTGAAACGAGTTATACTAGCTTCGGCAAACAAAGTAGTTATGGAGGAAACTCTGGACGACGCCCTAAAAGAGTTGTTTGGCACTCAAATATCGCTGGCACAAACGCCATCAGGTGAACAACCTACAGATCCTTCCGGTAATTTATCAAATGAGATTGGAGCAATCAAAGAGACTCTAAGTACTTTGAGGAAAGGGCTGTTAACATTAGATGAACTGGTCGCCAAATTGTCAGATGAGGTTAATAAGGAGAGTAAATCGTGAGCAACTGGCAAGAAATAGAAGCACAATACTATATGCAAGTAGTACGCCGGCAACCCGTAACTATAGTGAAAGGTGAAGGTACTAAGGTTTGGGATGATACCGGAAAAGAATATCTAGACTTCACATCTGGTTGGGCTGTAAACAACATAGGCCACTGTCATCCTGCTGTAGTTAAGGCGGTACAGGACCAGGCCGCAACTTTAATGCAAACCTCCAACGCATACTATACGGTTCCTCAACTAGAACTAGCAAAAGTGCTGATAGACAACAGTTGCCTAGACCGTGTGTTCTTTTCAAATAGTGGCGCCGAGGCTAATGAAGGTGCAGCTAAGCTTGCGCGCAAATACGGGAAACTTAAACTGAACGGAGCTAACGAAATCATCACGGCACTCAACTCATTCCACGGAAGAACTCTCGGGATGATAGCAGCGACAGGGCAGCCACACTACCAACAAGCTTGGACCCCTTTAGCAGAGGGATTTGTTAACGTCGAATACAACGACCTGGAAGCAATAAAAAACGCAACAAATAATAATACCTGCGCCGTGATGCTGGAGCCACTGCAAGGAGAAGGCGGTGTAAACGTTCCACAAGAGGGTTACCTAAAAGCGGTTAGGGATTGGTGTGACGAAAACGGGCTCTTGTTAATATTCGATGAAATACAAACAGGCCTCGGCCGACTTGGCACTCTATTCGGTTACCAATCTTTTGAAGTTGAACCAGATGTAATGACACTTGCAAAAGGCTTGGGGGGCGGTGCACCTATAGGTGCTTTCCTAGCAAAAGATCACGCCTCCGTCCTTGAACCCGGGGATCACGGCTCAACCTTTGGGGGAAACGCTTTAACATGTGCTGCAGCCCATGCTTCTTCGAAATACATCGTAGATAACAACGTGTCAGAAAAAGCAGGAATAGCTGGAGACTATCTTAGACAAGAGTTAAATACTATCAAGTCAAAATATTCCCAAATAACCGACGTAAGAGGGATGGGTATGCTTATCGGGGTGGGATTCGACAGTGAGATTTCCGGGCAGGTTGTGGCAGCCTGTACCGAAGAAGGGCTACTATTAAACGCAGTGAGACCTAACACCATACGTTTCATGCCACCCCTTACATTAAGTGTGGAAGAAACAGATCAGGGAATGAGCAAACTAAGCCGAGCTCTTGATAAGGTGCTTAAATAATGGGCAAATCCGAGAGAATGCTTCTTGCATATAGTGGTGGCCTTGATACTTCCGTAATACTCCATTGGCTAATTAGCCAAGGGCATGACGTCGCCACTTACACTGCAAACCTAGGACAAGATGACGACATGCAGGAAATTGCGACTAAGGCCAAGGAAGTAGGCGCATCTGACACTTATATTGAAGACCTTACCAGCGAGTTTGTTACTGATTTTATTTTTCCAGCCATAAGAGCGAACGCCATATACGAAGGTACATACCTTCTCGGCACTTCACTCGCTCGGCCACTCACTGCAAAAGGCCAAGTGCAAGCAGCCCTTAAGGCCAAATCTACCGCACTATCTCACGGAGCAACAGGAAAAGGTAACGATCAGGTACGATTCGAGTTCACATTTCACGCCTTGGCGCCAGAGTTAAAGATTTATGCTCCGTGGCGTGACCCGGTTTTCCTATCCAAATTCACCGGCAGACCTGACATGCTGAACTATGCCAAGAAAAACAATATACCGGTATCCACCACCAAGAGAAAACCATGGAGCAGCGATGGTAATTTGATGCACATTAGTTATGAAGCAGGTGAATTAGAGGATCCAGCTCATCGAGCTAGAGAATCTATGTTTCAAATGACGCGGTCGCCGAAAAAAGCTCCGAATAGGGAAACGGAGATTGAAATAGAATTCCATAACGGAAATCCGATTGAAGTTCGTAATAATCAGGATGGGCAATCGGTGTCTAATCCTGTCCAGTTATTCAAATACTTAAATGATTTAGGGGGTATTAACGGAATTGGCAGAGAAGACATGGTGGAGAATCGCTTTGTAGGGATAAAGTCTCGAGGTGTATATGAAACCCCTGGGGGCACTATTTTACAAAAGGCGCACCGTGATCTTGAAGGGCTAACTCTGGACAGAGAAGTAATGCATCTGCGTGACTCCTTGATTCCACGCTTCTCCGAACTAATTTACTACGGTCTATGGTTTTCTCCAGAAATGGAAATGTTGCGTTCGTTATTTGATAAAAGCCAAGAGTATGTTAGTGGCACGGTAACTTTGTCATTGTACAAAGGCAATGTCATTATCAAGGAAAGGAGATCTCCTTTCACTTTATATAACGAAGATTTGGCTAGCATGGACAGACTTGGGAGCTTTGATGCAACCGACTCCACTGGGTTTATCAGGATTAATGCACATCGCCTAAGAAACAGTTCACTCAGAAAAAATAAGAACCCCTGAAGTTTAATTCATATATACTTTAATAAAACCTAGCTGTTCCAGGCTGAATTTTCGAGATATATTGCAAACACATCTAGCAGAGTCAAACAGATGTTCGTATACTAAAAAGCATGACAGAAAGCAGAACACCAAGACCTAAGATTACCTCTACTTATACAGTATCCTTAAGTTACGATAGGCGACTATACAAACAGGATATCGTAGCCTCTATCGCACATGCGAAGACTTTGGCAAAGGGAAGCATAATATCTCAAGCTGAATCCAAATCAATCATTAACGGATTGATTAAGATTCAAGACGAGATAGAGAAAGATACATTCCCCTGGCAGCCTGAGCTAGAGGATATCCACATGAACATAGAAAATCGCCTGTACGAAACCATAGGCGATGTGGCTGGTAAATTGCATACTGCACGGTCTAGGAACGACCAAGTTGCAGTGGATATGCGCTTATTCACCAAAGAAGCAATTAAGGAAAGTATCGCCTTAATCCGTAAATTTCAAAGCGCTCTTATTGATGTAGCAGAGCACAATATCGAAGTCATTTTGCCAGGTTACACTCATATGCAACGTGCCCAACCTGTCCTTCTGGCACATCATCTTCTAGCATATTTCCATATGCTGCAAAGGGATACAGAGCGCCTGGAAGAATGCATAAAAAGAACCGATGTACTACCCCTTGGAAGTGGAGCATTGGCAGGTATCCCATACAACTATGACAGGGAATTTGCTGCAAACGAACTCGGATTTTCTGCAATAAGCCAAAATTCAATGGATATAGTTTCCGACAGGGACTATATTGTTGAATACTTGTCGCATGCTGCCATATGTATGGCGCACATATCGAGGATAGGAGAAGAAATCGTTCTGTGGTCTACGCAGGAATTCGGATTTATAAACCTGAACGATCAATACGTCACTGGTAGCAGTATGATGCCTCAAAAACGTAACCCTGACTTCGCGGAATTAGCTAGAGGTAAAACAGGTAGAGTTTACGGAAATTTATTTGCTTTGTTTACGACTATAAAAGGGTTGCCGATGACTTATAATCGCGACCTTCAGGAAGATAAAGAACCCCTATTCGACACCATTGACACCTTAAACTCCACCCTAGAGATAATGACTGGAATGATCGCCACATCCACTTTCAACAAAGATCGCATGAGATACGCGGCTCAAGATAGTACGGTTTTGGCTACAGATTTGGCGGACTATCTTGTAAACAAAGGCATGCCATTTAGAGAAGCTCACAGGGTAGTTGTTGAAGTCTCGAACTATGCCTTGATTCAGAACAAACATTTCAGCGATATGGACATATCAGAATATGAAAAGTTCTCAAACTTATTTCAGAAGGACGTATACCAAGTTACGATAGAAAGGTCGATTGAAACTCGATCTATAGTTGGTGGTACCGCGCCTAAAAACGTACGCGAGGCTCTCTCAAAAGCGAGAGACCTATTGTATGGTTAATGAATGCGTTTAACACTGTTGCGACGATTTAAATAATTGTGCTAACGCCGAAGGTAAGGAATATTCTTAATTGTAAGCCTCGAGGTGTAATGTGGGTGCATTCAAACTAGCCCCTTCAATATTATCAGCAGACTTCGCTAACCTTGGAAAAGCTGTTCGAGATGCAGAAAGCGGGGGAGCAGATTACATCCACGTAGATGTAATGGATGGTCGGTTCGTACCAAATATCACGTTTGGCTCTCAAATGGTCAAGGCTTTACGATCAAATACGAACGTCCCGTTAGACTTACATCTCATGATTGTAGAACCAGAAAATCACGTGAGTGAGTTTGCCAAGGCCGGAGCAAACAGTATCACCGTTCACGCCGAGGCCTGCTCGGATATAAGTAATACCGTAGATAAGATAAAGAGGTGTGGAGTCAACGCAGGAGTAGCTATCAGTCCAGACACGGCATTCTCAGCTATCAAGCATATCTTAAAAAAGATTGACTTAATACTGGTGATGTCTGTTTATCCAGGTTTTCCTGGGCAATCATTTATACCTGAGTCACTCAACAAAATTCGTGAAATAAGAAAGCATATCGACTCTGAAATGCTAAAAACTGAACTGGAAGTGGATGGAGGAATCAACGAGCAAACTATCTCATCCGTGGTTGAAGCAGGTGCAACCATAGTAGTGGCAGGATCAGCGGTCTTTAATGAAAACGAAACAGTTAAAGAAGCAATCGATAAACTACGAAGCAGATTAACTATTAACAACTAAGAACTGTTCAGTTCAGTTTTCTGTGATGGGTACGCAAACAACGAGTGCACAACTGGACGCGCTGAGTCCGTCCTTCTATCTGTAATCTAATCTTATGAACATTAGGAAGCCACCTTGTGTTAGTGGCTCGCTTAGAATGACTCACATTATGGCCAAATTGACCAGTTTTTCCGCATACACGGCACTTAGCCATGTCTTCACCTCTTTGACGCCAAACCTAGGGGTGTGTAAAATCTGCCTTCAAAGTTAACATAGGTTCCCATACAGTTCAAGGGAAGGCTTAATGACTAAACCACATCAAAAAAATTCCTCATCGTTGGACGGCACAGATCTGAAAAAGATGTTAATGGCCGCATTGTCATCCTTAGAATTAAACGCACAGATAGCCAATTCGCTTAACGTTTTCCCTGTACCAGATGGTGATACAGGAACCAACATGTACCTGACATTGAAATCTGCAGAGAGCATATTGACAGAAGATGAAAGCATATTATCAGGTGAGTTAGCCGAAGGCGTCGCATACCAAACACTGATGGGAGCTCGCGGCAATAGCGGCGTAATATTATCCCAGTTTTTTCACGGATTGGCAGAGGGGCTATCTGGCAAGCATATATTTACCGGAAAAGAATTAGCTATAGCACTGGAACAAGCTTCAAAAGCTTCATACACAGCTGTAAGCAATCCCGTTGAGGGCACAATCTTGACCGTAATAAGAAAATCAGCCGATGCTGCAACTTCACTTGTGGAAACGGGAGAAACAGACGCTATAAAAATCCTAGAATACTCACGTGACGCTGCAAATGAAGCATTAGTAGAAACAGAGAAGATTCACCCAATGCTGAGAGAAGCAGGTGTAGTCGACTCCGGCGGGATAGGGATAGTCGCAATTATTGACGGAATGGTTAACGGATTACACGGCTTGGCGGCAAGAACCCTTGATATAGACGTGCAGGAAATCAAACCTAGCTCCCAATACCTAGATGATACTGTAGGTGAAGAGTTCGGATATTGTACCCAATTGCTCATATCTGGACACGGCTTAGAGATTGAAAAAATAAAAACATACCTTTCAGATAAAGGTTCTTCAATAGTGGTAGTCGGGACAGATCAAACAGCAAAAATACACATCCACACTGATGATCCTGATTCTATTCTCAATTATGCAAAAACCCTCGGGGAAGTTACACAAACTAAAGTGGATAACATGGATGAGCAACATCGTGACTTCCTAGAGCATCATCGTGGTGAAGAAGTAGAGATAGTCCCTTTAGGAATCGTCACCGTATCAACCGGGAAGGGCATCAACCAACTATTCTCAGAACTCGGTGCTCTGAACATTATTCCAGGCGGACAGAGCATGAACCCAAGCGTTAAAGATATATTAGATGCATTGGAAAACGCACCCGCTTCCGAAATCATACTTCTCGTTAACAACTCGAATATACTACCTGCCGCTCAGCAAGCTGTGTCGATATCTGAAAAGCCTGCTCACCTTTTGCCTACCACCTCTATACCAGCAGGTATAGCCGCCCTGATATCTTTCGACCCAGATGTTAATGCAACTTCGAACTTAAAGCATATGCAAGCCGCTATATCTAGCCTAGATTACGCCGAGGTGACCATTGCAGAAAGAACCACGACCGTCGACGGCAAAGACGTTCAGAAAGGTGAATTCATAGCGATTCTCAATGGTAAGCTTGTAGCCTCCAACCAAAATGAAACACAGGTATTCAGACAGCTTTTCGAACTGTCTAACCCATCCCCAGGAAAATTGGTTACGCTTTATTGGGGTATGGACACTCAAGAATCTGATGCCGAGAAATTAGCTGAAGATGTCATTAAATGGTGCCAAGGCGTTGAAGTTGACCTAGTATATGGTGGGCAACCTCACTATAATTACCTTGTTTCAATAGAATAACTCTTATTTAGGACAAAATATGGCAATTACAATAGTCACGGATAGTACCGCAGATCTTCCAGCTGAGTTAGCAAAAAAGTTAGGGATAACCGTAGTACCTCTTAACGTACAATTTGGAGAGGACACTTTTTTGGATGGAATTGATATTCATCCGGAAGAGTTCTTTCAGAGGTTGGCCACCGAAAAACAGCTGCCTACCACATCCCAGCCCTCTCCTGGAACATTTATTGAGACATACAAGCCATTAGTGGAGGCGGGGCACGACATAATATCAATCCACGTATCAGACAAGCTAAGTGGCACACTAAATTCAGCAAGGCAGGCTAAGGAGCAATTCAAAGATGCGCGCATTGAGCTTATAGATTCAGAACAGGTCACTCTTTCTCTTGGCTTGATAGTGCTGGCAGCTTCCGCCGAAGTAAAGAAAGGATCCAAGTTTGATGTCGTAGTAGCAGAAACCAAAAACGCAGCGGCTAAAGTAAAGGTCCTAGGTTTGCTGGATACCATAGAATACCTAAAAAAGGGTGGGCGAATAGGCAAAGTAAAAGGCTTTGTAGGATCCATCCTTAAAGTAAGACCTATAATCACAGCCGTCGATGGATTGGTTCATTCAGCTACCTCAGTAAGGAGCAGAGCCGCAGGCTTACAATACATGCTCACAATCGCCGAAGAACATGCACCCCTTGCTCGGGCCGGGGTCTTATACAGCACCACGCCTAAGGAAGCTGAGGAGCTCGCAGAGAAAATTCGTCCCTTGGTTTCTGATGGAGAAGTAGTGCTGACTCGTGTTGGTCCTGTTATAGGTACACACGCTGGGCCTGGGGTAATCGGATTAGCGGTTCAGTCCGAGAACGGCGCCTAAACCTCGACTAACTAAGATACATAACATTGAGGAGGCCGATACGCCTTCCAAAAATACACACAAGAAATCGGATAAGACTGACCGAAGTACCGCGTTTATACGGATCCTTGAGCTAGAACAAACACGTGGACACGATAATATGTCAGTTTACGGTGGACTGGACAAGTTTATAGAGAACTGGGAAGGCATCAGTCAAAAAGAATCCTCAACTGAGATTTTATACACAAGCAATCTACTTCCTGCATCATACGACTCAATGTCACCCATAGAACGGTCTGAATGGGTTATTACTGCTATCTCAGCACTTGGTAAAAAGCCGTATAATCGTAAAACCCGCCTAAGTAAGTCAACAGCTCGAGCTATCGAACCTGATGAACAACTCAATATCTTTCATTCAGAAACTTCAATCCTGAACACCGTCCGTCCCAAAGCTTCTGCTGCCTTAAAAAAAATAGGCGCAAAAACTGTAGGTAATCTTATATACCTTTTCCCTAGACGCCACAACAACGTAGTAAAAATATCTGGATTGTCCCCAGGAGAAGATCAAACTATAGTCGTGTCCCTATGGGAAGCAAGGCCCACTCAGTTAGGTAGGTCCGTGAAAGGGACTGAAACCGTTTTTGGGGATGAAACCGGGAATATTCGAATAGTCTGGTTTAATCAACCTTACCTAGTCAGACATTTCAAGCCGGGCAAGCGGTATGTACTCAGTGGAAGAGTATCTATATTTCGAGGGCATCGCACGATGGACTCCCCAAGCTACGAAGAGTTAAAGGAAGGTAGTGCATTAGAAAAGCTTGTAGAGCGTGGTCGTCTTTTCCCAATTTATCCTTTAACTGAAGGCATTACACAACAAACAATGCGTAAGATTGTGAGGGAGGCTCTTTCTAGAGCAGCCTCTCATGTTAAAGACATCATGCCATCAGAAATCCTCCAGCGTAACGGTCTAATACCCTTGAACAGAGCCCTTTGGCAGGCACACTATCCAGACAATACTGAAGCTTACGAAAAGTCTAGGCTGCGTTTGGCTTTTGAAGAACTTTTCGTTCTTTTACTACGAGTTCTTTACTTTAGGCCTAAGTCTGACCTAGACGAAATATCCATAAAACTCTCGCCTCCTGAAGGGGTTTTAGAAACATTTATAAGTTCATTACCATTCGAACTGACCAACGCTCAAAAACGGGTGCTAGAAGAAGTTACTCAAGATATAGCATCTTCAAAGAGACCAATGAGTCGCCTGATACAAGGAGATGTAGGAAGTGGTAAAACCGTAATCGCGCTCGCAGCACTAGTCACTGCAGCTACATCCGGTTTCCAATCGGCAATTATGGCTCCTACTGAGATACTTGCGGAACAACACTTTCTAACTGTAGGCAATCTATTACAAAGATTGGCCGAACCTAGTATGAAACAACATCTCATTTCTGTAAGGATTGATCCTCACCCCAAACCAATTCTCATAGGATTACTCCTAGGAAATACACCAACTAGGGCGAAGCGAGAACTTCAAGAGATGCTCTCTCAAGGGACACTCGACATTGTCATAGGTACTCATGCAGTGATTCAAGAAAACGTGAGTATCCCTAATCTGTCCCTAGCGATAGTAGACGAACAACATCGTTTCGGAGTTAAACAGAGAGCGGCATTGCGCGATCATGGGGAACAACCACACATGCTAGTGATGTCAGCCACCCCTATCCCTAGAACATTGACCCTTACGCTTTACGGAGACCTAGATCTATCTACATTAGACGAACTCCCCCCCGGCAGGCAGGCTATTAGAACAAAATCGGTCGGGCCGGAAAGACGTAGCGCCGTATACGATTTTGTAAGACGTGAAATAGCTTCCGGGAAACAAGCATTTTTCATTTACCCACTTATTGATGAGTCTGATTCAATAAATGCTCGTGCAACCATCAAAGAGCACCGTCGGCTTTCTACAGACATATTCCCGGATTTGGAAATAGGGCTACTCCACGGTCGCATGCCAACCAGCGAAAAGAAAGTTGTAATGGATCGTTTCCGATCTGGAGATTTGAATATCTTAGTATCAACCGCTGTCGTAGAAGTAGGGATAGATGTTCCCAACGCAACAGTAATGCTAATAGAAAGCGCTGACCGGTTTGGATTGGCACAATTACACCAGTTCCGTGGCCGTGTAGGAAGAGGTTCAGAAACGAGCTATTGCATTCTCATTGCGGAATCACCATCTGAAGACGCAAAGGAGCGACTGCTAGCTATGGAGAAAATCACAGATGGATTCGAACTTGCTGAGGTTGACCTTCAACTACGAGGACCAGGCGACTATTTTGGAACCCGGCAAAGTGGACTACCCAATTTACGTATGGCAAGACTCACAGATGCAGATCTACTAACCCTAGCCCGGGAGGAAGCCAGCGCACTTCTTGAGTCAGACCCAGAATTGTCAAGGCACCCTCTAATTCTAGATGATATAAGTGAATTGCCTAACACTATAGTAGGTGAAGCTGGGTAATACGGCTCTGCAACCCCCAAATCAACAACTCTGAAACAATAAAACCTTACAAAGTTGTCCCTCATGGTATTATTTACTACGTTATGTTGCTAAAAGATCTGATAGCCAATCTTGCAAATCAGGCTGTCGAGAGTGCCCAAAAGAACGGATCTCTTCCAGCGGGACCTCTGCCTGAAATCGAAGTTGAACGACCCCAGAATTCAGAACATGGAGATTTTGCAATTAGTCTCCCTCTGAAGCTTGCCCGTTCTGTTGGAATTAACCCAATGGCAATCGCAGAATTGCTTGTACCGTTAATACCGAAAGCAGAATACATTTCTGAGGTACGCGTGGCAGGACCTGGGTTCATGAACTTTGTTTTAAATACCGCTTGGCTTCAAAAAGAACTAGATTCAATCCTCGAAGAACGTGACTCTTTTGGAAATATCAAGAGAGACATCAATGAACGCGTACAATTAGAGTTTGCAAGCGTCAACCCAACCGGACCATTACACGTGGGACACGCTCGAACCGCCGTCTTAGGAAGCGTTCTATCTAATCTTTTGTCCGCCGCCGGGTTTGAAGTATCAACTGAATACTACATTAACGACGCCGGGACACAGATGGATAACTTCTACAAATCTCTTTATGCCAGGTATATGCAAGAACTTGGATACGAAATAGAGATGCCTGAAAGTGGCTACATGGGATCATACGTTACGGACTTGGCAAAAGAGATAATCGCCGAAAATCAAAACCAGTTCGTTAAAAGCCCAGAAGAAAAGGCAGTAGCGGAAATCGGAATTTTGGGCCTAAGCAAAATGCTCTCCATAATACGAAACGATCTGGAATCAATTAATGTACACTTCGACGTGTGGTTTAGCGAAACTGATGAACTTCATAAGAAGGGCGAACCAGATTCTATCCTAAAAACACTGAAGAAAGCCGGATATATTGTTAATCGTGAAGGAGCCACTTGGTTTGAATCAACTAAACTAGGAGAAGAGCGGGACAACGTGTTAATTCGCTCTACAGGGGAACCGACTTACTTCGCCCTAGATATCGCCTACCATAGTAATAAGTTTCTCACCCGTGGATTTGAAAGAGTAATAAATATTTGGGGCGCAGACCATCAAGGGCATGTCTCAAGAATGAAAGCCGCTGTTTCCGCGATAGGGGTGGATCCAGAACGTCTGGATATAATTATTAGTCAACTCGTTGCCCTTAAGCATGGCGACGAGGTTGTACGTGCCTCAAAGCGAACAGGAGAAATGATTACAATGCGAGACTTGGTGGACGAAGTAGGCGCTGATGCCTGTAGATTCTTTTTCCTGTCTCGCACTCCGGAAAGCCAGATGGAATTCGATATGGAGCTGGCCAAGAAAGAATCAACTGACAACCCTGTGTATTACGTTCAATATGCCCATGCGCGCATAGCAGGAATAATGAATTTGGCCAATGAGAACGGGATGGACTACACATCTGGTGATACTAAATTACTAACTCATCCAGCGGAAACTGCCCTAATCAAAAAGATGTTGGCACTCCCGGAATTAATTGATCACATTGGTGGCAGCATGGAAGCCCATTTGTTGCCAAAATATGCAACTGAGCTTGCGGCAGCGTTTCACTGGTTCTATCAACAATGCCGAGTAGTCTCTGAAATAAAAGAGGAGTCTGACCTAACAATGGCCAGACTTAAGCTGGTTGAGTGCTGTAGAATCGTTTTTGCCCGATGTCTCTCGTTAATGGGAATGTCGGCTCCCGAGAAAATGTAGATAACTGCCTACTTAAATATATCGACTTAGTGCCCAGATATGATTACTATGACTGAAGCGACCATAAGATATTCGGGGTGACGAACAATCCTTAAAACAACATCCGAGTCCGAGCCTACCGGTCCTGATTCGATAAGTAATAAGCCCAAAATATTCTACGGCTGGTACATTGTAGGAGCGAGCATACTACTCAATTCCTACTTTTCTTTAGCATTCTGGCAAGGTTTCACTGTTTTCTTTCTAGCAATCCTTAATGATTTCAAGGTTTCCAGAACTGTCCTATCTGGGGCATTTTCTCTTAGGCAAGTAGAGTCCGGTTTCCTATCACCTCTTGTAGGGTATCTTGTCGACCGACTAGGGCCTAGAAAAGTGATCTTTGCTGGTGTGTTAATAGCAGGTGCCGGAATGGTTTTAATAAGCTTTTCCGACAATATCGGATTCTTCTACTTCGCATTTCTTCTGGCATCCATAGGAATAGGAGCAGCATCACATAACGTTTCATGGGCAGTCATGGTAGCCCGTTGGTTTAAAAGGAAAAGAGGCAGGGCAACGGGATTGGCAATGATGGGAGGGGCATTGGGAGGGCCAGCAGTAATACTGATTTCCTTCTTACAAGGATCTATAGGATGGCGAAGATCGGTGTTCTGGC
>CAZBMS010000046.1:0-12090 GCA_964493125.1 uncultured Dehalococcoidia bacterium
GCATCCTTTTACACAAACTTTAGATTCACTCCGCCTGGCGACCATGTCTTGGAAGTTTGCTGGGGACCTTCTTGTCACATATTAGGCGCACAAAAAATTGTTAAAGAAGTGCTAGAAACCCTAGGTTTGGAGGGAGAGGGAGACACTCCGGATAATGCATTCACTTTCAAGTACAACACCTGCCTGGCAGCATGTGGTCAAGCACCAGTAATCAGCATTGACCATCAACTTATGGGCAGAATGACTCCCAAAAAAACCAAAGAGCGAATTCTATCTTTTAAAGAAATCAGCAAACAAGCAAAAGGCTAGATATGACTAATGAATTCCAAAAACTGCTTGAGCAAGCCAAGGCTCACTTAAACGAAATTGAAGGTAAACCACGTGTGCGAATCGGCACCGATCTTTCGGGCTTGGCAGCAGGTGCTATCGATGTGCTAAACGCGTTCAAAGACGAGGCTTCTTTAAAAGCACTGGATATTACTATCAGTGAGGTAGGGGGCCTGGGACTAAATTATGCCGAGCCAGTGGTAGACATCCAAATGCCAGAAGGACCAAGGGTTTTTTATAACAATGTGACCCCGGAACAGGTTACTGATCTGGTAAAGGAACACCTGATTGCAGGGAAACCCGTCTCATCTTGGGCAATGGCAGTAGAAGAAAAAGATCCATCACTTGATATCCCAACCCTTGCAGAACTACCTATGATGAAAGGTCAAGTGCGTATCGCTCTCAGAAATGCTGGGCATGTCGATCCTTCAGATATTTTCGATTACATCGCTTCAGGTGGCTACAGCGGACTGAATAAAGGTCTATTTGAAATGGAACCTGCGGATGTACAAGAAGAAGTTGCAAAATCTGGACTAAGAGGTCGAGGAGGCGCAGCATTTCCTACAGCCACAAAATGGCGCTTTTTAATGGGATCACCAGGGCCTATTAAATACATTCTCGGTAACTGTGAGGAAGGCGATCCAGGTGCTTTTAACGACAAAGGCATACTCGAAGGAGACCCTCACACCTTGCTCGAAGGCATGATTCTCGCAGGATATGCTACTGGAGCTTCAAACGGTATTGTTTTTATACGGCATGGGCACGACACACCTATAAACAGGACTCGGGAAGCAATTAAGCAAGCTTATGCTAATAATCTCTTAGGAACTAATATCCTTGGTAGCGATTTCAGCTTTGATGTTGAAGTTTCTCTAGTAGGAGAGTCCTACGTGTCCGGTGAAGAGACTGCGCTAATGGAATCAGTAGAAGGGAAACGGGCCATGCCCAGATATCGCCCACCTTTCCCAGCCGCTTATGGAGTCTGGGGTAAACCAAGCAACATAAACAACATAAAAACGTTAGCATACGTACCTGAAATAGTGTCAAAAGGCGGGGAATGGTTCACAACAATCGGAACTGAAAAAAGTAAAGGCACCGCCATTTTATGCCTATCTGGAACCATAGAAAGGCCAGGTATGATCGAGGTGCCAATGGGAATGACCATACGGGAAGCCGTCGAGCAACTCGGAGGCGGAGTGCCAGGAGGGAAGCCTGTTAAGCTGTTGCAAACGGGTGGACCTCTGGGAGGGGTACTAAGAGGGGACAAAATGGACATACCGTTAGACTTTGACGCAATGTCTGCTGCTGGTGCTATCCTAGGTTCTGGCGGCATAATTGTAGGTGATGAGACCGTCTGCGCAGTAGATTTAGCTCGATTACTGGTAGCATTCTGTCAGTATGAATCATGCGGAAAATGCTTCCCTTGTCGCTTAGGCACCACCCATCTTTTGCAGATTTTGGATCGCATCTGCGATTTTAAAGCTCAGGAAGGGGATTTAGACTTAATGCGTAAACTTGGCAACGATATGCAGGTAGGTTCTCTTTGCGGACATGGACAACTAGGATTTAATCCGATTAAGTCATCTATTGAATATTTCCCAGATGAGTTCTCTGCGATAATCGAAAAAAAACGATGGCCAACAGAGAACTATTTCGCAGATTTCTTTATGCCAGATCGGGCAAAAAGAAATCAACAAACTGAAACATTCGCTTCTTTGAGGAGGGCCTAAGTGACTACAACTCTGCAAAGGGTGACTATCAATATTGATGGTAAAGAGATTCAAGCTAAATCTGGCTCTATGGTTTTGGAGGCAGCAATTGAGGCGGGAATCTACATTCCATATCTGTGTTATCACCCCGGGATGAAACCATTTGCGGCATGCAGAATGTGTGTAATCCAAGAGGAGGTTGAGGTTGAGGTTGAACGCGATGGGGAAACAGTAAAAGAGAAACAACTCAGACCAGCAGCTGCTTCTTGTGCACTACCAGTCAGAGAAGGAATGGTTATTCACTCAGCAAGTGATCAACTGAGAAGCCTCCAAAAAGGAATAATGGAGATGCTAATATCCGAGCATCCTCACGGTTGCCTCACTTGTCACAGGGTTGACCTATGCGGACCAGAAGATATTTGTCAAAGACACGTCTCAGTTAACGACCGATGCGTAACCTGCCCAAAAAACGAGAGATGTGAGTTTAAAGACACAGTAAGATTCCTAGGAATGGACTTGAACTCACAACTGTCGTACGAAGTAAGAACCCCAGAAATAGAAGCATTCGATCCATTCTACGATCGTGACTACAATCTTTGCATAGTGTGTGGAAGATGTGTACGAGTGTGCGAAGAAGTAAGAGGCGATAGTGCAATAACGTTTGTCGAAAGAGCAGGAAAGGCCTTAGTAGGAACCTCAAAGGGAACTTCATTATTAGAGTCTGGCTGTGAATTTTGTGGTGCTTGTCTTGACGTATGCCCAGTAGGCGCGCTTGTGGAAAGAAAACACAAATGGGACAAGGCAGAAAAAATTGTCAGATCCACATGCTCTAACTGCTCTGTAGGTTGTCAGTTAAACCTAGAGATTAACAAGAGAGAGAAAGTAATAAGAGCGATACCTGAAATTAATGCGCTAGCTAACCGAGGTCAGGCGTGTTACATGGGTAAATTCGGCCTGGAGTATGTTAACCATAAAGATAGGTTGAAGTATCCATTGATCCGAAAAGAAGGTCTTCTGGAGAAAGCTACCTGGGATGAAGCGCTCGCCTTAGTTGCTAAGAAGTTGTCAAATACTAAGGGGTCTGACTATGCATCGGTAGTTTCGGCGAGAAGCACTAATGAATCCGCATACTTGTTGCAAAAATTCACTCGCGTGGTGATGGAAAGCAACAATGTTGACATAGACTCGAATACCAGGCCTTCACTAGGAAAGGTTTTACACGATGCCTTGGGCTACGCAGGTTCTACCAACCCAATTTGGGACTTGAGGGAATCAGAATGCATATTGGCCGTTGATTCAAACATTACAGAAGAACATAACGTTCTTGCAGTCCCAATCAAGCAGGCTACAAAAGCGGGTACTGCCAAATTGATAGTAATAGACTCCAGAGAAGTAGAGTTAACACGCTATGCGGATATTTGGCTAAAACCTCGACCTGGTACGACATTGACATTGCTTGCAGGAATGCTCAAGTCCGTGATTGACCAAGGTATTACTGATGAGAAATTTGTTTCACGGAACACAGTTGGCTTTGAAGAAATGGCTCAGTCACTCGCCGAATTCACACTAGAAAAGGTACAAAAGTCGACTGGTATACCTAAAGAACGTATCAGTGATGTCGCTTCGATGTTTGCCGGTTCGAATGCGAGTTCCATAGTGTATGCATTAGACAACGTAGAAACAGAAGAGCAAGGTGATCAAGTGGCAGCAATGACAAACCTTGCGCTAGTAACTGGTAACGTAGGCAAACCTTCATCTGGTTTGTATGCTTTAAGAAAAGGGACCAATGAGCAAGGAGCAACCGACATGGGCTCCGTTCCAGACTTACTTCCGGGGTATGCAAATGTGGAAGACGAGTCTAGTAGGACACTTTTTGAAACCGCTTGGGACTGCAAGTTGCCCTCCAAAGCTGGATTGGGCATAAAAGAAATTCTTCAGTCAGCCCGTAACGGAAAACTCAAATCCATGATTATGCTTGGTGGTGGAGATTCTTATGAAGGAAATGACCTTTACGAATCTTTGGGCAACATAGATTTCCTAGTTGTCCACGACGCTTTCTTAGGACCAGCAGCTCAACTGGCAGATGTAGTGCTCCCAGCAACAACATTCGCTGACGAAGATGGAACATACACCAATCTTGAACGAAGAGTTCAACTATTAAATAAGGCGATAACCCCATCGAACGTGAAGGCTAAACCAGCGTGGGAATTAGTCGCTTCCCTAGCAACGCTGATGGGCTTCAGTGATTTCACATTTGATAGCACTTCTGATGTATTTTCTGAAGCTGCATCCTTTACACAAAATACCTATGGGGGTATCTCTCACTCCAGACTCGTAAAAGAAGCAATCCTCACGTTAAGGCCAGATGCCACATACCCACAACCTACACAGCTCTTAGAATCCGACCGCGTTTCCAAAGGCATACAGTGGCCATGTGCAACCTCCAGTAAGCCAGGCCAAGAAATCCTATACTCAGATGGTTTTCCAAATGGCAAAGCCAATTTACTAACATTTAAAACAACTACAAAGCCATCTAGCTATTCTGGGAATAACTTAGTCCTAGTTCCCGGAAGGATACTCGCTGATGACGATAGAGATGTGGACGTGGAACGTATAGAATTCACAAATACTGTGACCCGTGACGAACTTATAAAAATGAACTCAGAAGATGCCAAAACCTTAGGTCTGAAAAATGGAGACTCTGTAGCGGTAGCTACGTTATCGCAAACAATCGAAGGTAAGGTTCATTTGGATGAAGATACTTATAAAGGTACCGTATCTGTCACTCAACTCTTCGGACAATTCGCTACCGACTTACAACAAAGCGAAGAACCTGATCCTATGGCTAAAATAGCTGGGCTATTAATAGAGCCAGTAAGTATAAAAAAGCTGTAAATAAAGCCTTTTGTAAGGTTAGCAACCAATCTCGGTTGTCTCTGATTAACTATTACCATATTAACAAAACTTAGGTACGCCCCATAACGCTAGTCAATATGAGCCAATGAACGTAACAATAACTAGGCGAGTAGATATAACAAACGAGTTGTGGAAGATATGGGTGAAGGGGGAGGAATCTTTCAGCTTTAAACCAGGTCAATACTGCACTATAGGATATGGTGGAATAGAGAGACCTTATTCGATTGCGTCGGCACCTTACGAAAGAGAAATAGAACTGTTTTTGGAACTTGTGCCAGCTCCAGCTGGAATACTAACCCCAACATTGTTCAACTTACAACCCGGAGCTCAATTGCAAATGAGGCCCAGGGCAAAAGGCATTTTCCTGCTCAATGAAAACTATTTGAACCACCTTATGATAGCTACTGTAACTGGAGTGGCTCCATATGTATCTATGCTGCGACAATACCTCAAAAATCCCACTACAGACCACAAGTTCTTCATTTTGGTCGGAGCGAGCTACAAAAATGAATTCGCCTACGACGAAGAATTGCGGTCAATTGCGGAAGAGAGGCCAGACTTAGTCAGGTTAATTCCTACAGTCAGTCGTCCCGATGAAGCTATAAATCAAGAATGGGACGGGGAAACAGGTAGAGTAAACACGATAGTAGAAAAATACATGGGCATATTCAATCTAGAACAAGCATCTACACTGATATATGCTTGCGGTCACCCATCAATGATTAACTCCGTACGTACAATCGCCAATAATATGGGTTTTCCCTTCCAAGAAGAGCGCTTTTGGAAAAGTGATGAATGATCCTTTGCGGTAGATTATTTTCATTGTACGCCCGAAAATGACCACCGATTGAACGAGATTGACAGAGGAATGACAGTGACCACACCAGTTAGGCGGCAATATCTACAGATAAAGAATCAGTTTCCTGACAGCCTCCTGTTATTTCGATTGGGTGACTTCTATGAAACTTTTGACGATGATGCAATTACTTTAGCTAGGGATTTGGATATAGCGCTAACATCGCGGGCCTTCGGCAAAAACGAGAAACATCCATTAGCTGGAATACCGTATCACGCACTAGATAGCTACCTAGGTAAGCTCATAAAAGCTGGACACAAAGTAGCGATTTGCGAACAGACCAGTGATCCATCGACTTCCAAAGGTTTAGTAGACAGGAAGGTAGTACGTGTAGTCACTCCAGGTACAGTAATAGAACCTTTCCTTTTAAATGATCGTACAAATAACTACCTCGCCTCGGCAATAATCAATGATTCTGAAGCCGCGCTGGCTTATGCAGATATAAGTACTAGTGACACCATATTCGTGTCTCAAATGTCATTAGACAGCCTTTTGCTAGAACTAGCCCGCTTGATGCCAGCAGAACTGCTGATACCGAAAGAATTTGACCTACAGCTACCTGACTATTTGAGAATAGAACACTTGCCTACAGAAGCATTTTCATCAGATAAAAGTGAAACGGCTCTAAAGAGTGCATTACAAGTCGCTACTTTGGACGGATTCGGCTTTAATCAATTTCCCTTGGCTTTAAAAGCGGCCGGGGCGTTGCTTGCCTTCTTGGGTAAGGATCAGACCGATGCACCAAATAATGTGAACAAGGTTAAATTTTATGATTCTCAAGAACACATGGCACTTGACTCACATACAATTCGAAACCTCAACATATTCTCTGGTGGTCGTTCTGAATCGGAAAACCACTCATTAGTAAACGTAGTTGACCTAACCAAAACGTCAATGGGGGGGCGTTTAATAAGGCGATGGCTTGGGCAACCTTTAGTCGAAATAGAAGAAATTAACACCCGACTTGAAACCACACAATGGTTCTTCGACAACGAAAGTAAAGCTCGCTTGATAAGGGAGGAATTAGGGAAAGTTTCAGACGTTGAGAGGCTTGTCGGCCGAACTAAAAATGGGACAGCCATACCCAGAGAAATTGTAGCCTTGGGGCGTAGCTTAGAAATAATCCCACAATTATCAAAACTTCTATTCTGTGAGAATAACGACGCGATCAAATGGTTAACCGAAAACATCCCTGAATGTCACGAAACAGCAACTACTATTCGAGACGCTATTGAACAAGAACCAGGGCAGGTAGGAGACGGAACTGTAATTAAACGTGGCTACTCTTCAGAGCTAGATCATTTACTCACTTCATCTGCCGATGCTAGGAACTATATATCCAAACTAGAAATCCAAGAACGTGAAACCACCGGAATAAAAAATCTGAAAGTCGGCTACAACAAAGTCTTCGGTTACTACATTGAGATTACAAATCCTCATCTTTCAAAAGTTCCTACTGAATACCAAAGGCGTCAGACCTTAACTAGCGGCGAACGATTCATAACCCCAGAGCTCAAAGAGCAGGAAAATATCATCCTTAACGTGGCGGAACGGATTCTAGAAATTGAATCCAGGATCTACAGAGATCTGTGTAAACAAATCTCGTCAGCTTCAGAAACTCTTTTAATTGCCGCCCAATGGATAGGTAACTTGGACGTGTTGTCTTCCTTTTCTACTGTGGCTCGCCGATTCGATTACGTTAAACCGATAGTCAATGAAAAAAAGGACATCCAAATAGTAAATGGAAGACATCCAATCCTTGAGCAAATAGTAGAGCGTGGCTCCTTCGTACCTAATGATACATCTCTATCTCCAGAAGCTGGCAACTTGGTGATCTTGACGGGTCCTAATATGTCAGGTAAGTCAACCTACCTGAGACAGGTGGCACTAATTGTATTGCTTGCACAGGTAGGAAGCTTTGTCCCGGCTACCTCAGCAGAAATTGGTGTAGTTGACCGTATATTTACTAGGGTAGGGTTGCAGGACGATCTGGCTTCAGGGCAATCTACATTTATGGTTGAAATGGTGGAAACTGCTAACATACTCAACAACGCAACGGGCAGATCCCTAATAATACTAGATGAAATCGGTCGAGGAACTAGCACTTACGACGGCCTTTCAATAGCTCAAGCAGTAGCTGAGCACATACACAATCAAGACTCCCTGCAGTCCAGAACTTTGTTCGCTACACATTACCAAGAACTTACCGAGCTATCTGAAACTCTAACGAACGCCCGAAACCATTCAGTATCTGTTTCTGAGGACGGGGAGGCCATAACATTCCTGCATCGAATAGTTCCAGGAAAGGCTGACAGAAGTTATGGAATACATGTGGCTAAACTCGCTGGTATACCTAAGGAAGTTATTTTGAGAGCGTCAAAAGTCTTAGAATCTCTCGAGCTCAATAAGCCCAATCTGAACACACAAAACGGTAAAAGTGATACAGAAATACAACTTGAAATGTTTGATAGAACCCCAGAGGTAGTAAGACTTCTAGCAGAGTTAGACTTGCCTAATCTAACTCCACTTGAAGCAATCAATACTCTTCACTTATTACAGGAAAAAGCCAAAAAGGACTCTAATCAACAATGATTGGAGCTTTTTTGTTTGACACCACAGTGACCTGTCACTATCATAAACCAGTCTCAATCCGAAACTTTCCATCAAACTGAATATTTAGAATTGATAACTGACCAATTAGCCCGCACTCAGCCACAAAATTGCAAATGGAACGTGAATACCAACAAAAGGATAGTCCTAGCTTTTTCATTGAATAAGCAAATAGTTCAGCCTTCAGAATCTATGAAATGTAGACAAACACTGCATTTAGTTAAGGCATTAAATGACGCTTTATAAATGGCTAACTTCAGACCTGACGTCCCACAGGGACAAACGATTCAAGTGGTCACTTGATAAGCTCCATGAAACTCCCGAAGTTGACCCTGCGTCAGTAGGGCCACAGGGTAAAGGCTTGCACGTAATGAAACGGCCAGTTGACGCTCTGCGATTTGGCCATTGGCCAGGCCATCTATTCGAAGTTGAGGCATACAACGCAATAGCAGAGGACGATTTTAAGATCCGATGTTCTAGCGTGCGACTGGTAAAGGAATTGGAAAGTACAGCTATCTTTGGACCTCGAGGGGCACAGTTTTTCAACTTTCTTTCTTGGATTAAAAACATTCCTTGGCTTCAAGGCAACCAGCCCATCGAAGAAGCCATAGAGGCAGCCAATGACTACCAATTGGCCCTTTCAAATTGGGGGTGGACTCCTATACCAGTTGAAACCATAAACTTCAATAATTGGAACGAAGGATCAAATCACTTCGTAAATGCTGCTAACCCCGCAGCAACAACCGGAGTTTGGACCGCTTGGGCCAAAACTAGGGTTGACTGGCACGATTGGGTATCACCATGGGCAGCTTCCATTGCTTCATCCATTGCATGGGCTAGCCTTGAAGCTAGTGCAGGTGCAACCGCTTGGGCGGTTGCCAAGGAGTCTTGGACAGGAAATTCCCCATGGCCAGCACCCAACGACGATTTATGGAAACAAACAGCAAATAGCTTGCGCGTTGCGACCCGAATAGTAGCCGCTTCGTTAGCCAGCGACTGTGCAAGAACTGCAGAATATATCGTATGTGAAGAAACTTTACCCAAGAATCCGTTCGCACCGTTGATGCGGATCTGGATGCTGGGTTATTGGCCGATGGGTGTAGTCGACGGTAACTTTTTAATCGCTGACCTATCAAACGTGGTAGGAGGAGATAACGCCGTAGTTAAAGAATTCCCTAAAGTTGAAGAACTGCTATCTAGATATGAGAGTTGGGCGTCATAATGAATATCTTCTTCGACACCGATTACACATGGCTAGGCGTTGACGACACTATACGACCTGGGACTGAAGCCATTTTCAAACGATTAGTAGAAGATGGGCACAGAATTTATGTTTGGTCAGGCATAGGAATTAGGTGGGCAGAGGTAAAACGACACAATTTGGAAAAGTACGTGATAGATTGCTATATGAAGCCGTTAGATAACTTCATCGAGTCACTTGACCGATTAGAATTGCCAGTAAAGCCAGACATAGTAATCGACGACTACCCCGAAGTTCCCTCTTCTATGGTGGGAATATGGATCAGGCCCTATTTCTTCTATAACGCCTCAGACAACGAGTTGGAAAGAGTATACGAACTTATATGTGAGTACCAAGCTCGTAAAGAGTCCCAATAGCCCCAGATACTGAAAAAAACCCTTCATTCCCAACAATTCTTTCAGTTAGAATCAGTTATGACTGTCAAAATAGTCATAAATAGTTCCCAAGAGCTGTGAATCATGAAGATACGAATATTGACAGAAGAAGTCGCCTCAAAGATAGCAGCTGGTGAAGTTGTAGAACGACCCGTATCTGTAGTTAAAGAGCTAATCGAGAATTCCATAGACGCTGCAGCTACTCGGATAATTGTGGAAACAGTAGATGGTGGTACGAAATCTATTAGGGTAAGTGACAACGGAACCGGCATACCCGGAGAAGAACTAGAAATCGCCCTAGAAAGACACGCCACAAGCAAGATAACAAACGAAACAGAGCTTGAAGACCTTCATACAATGGGCTTCAGAGGAGAAGCCCTTCCAAGTATTGCGGCTGTTTCAAGGCTGTTAATTACCAGTAGAGCCCGTGGATTCACGCACGGAGGATTCGTAGAAACGGTTTATGGAAAGAAAGTGGGGAGTGGTCCCGCTGGATCCGCTGAGGGCACCTCAGTACTAGTAGAAGATCTTTTTGAAAATATTCCAGCTAGAAAAAAATTTCTCAAATCAACTACTGCTGAAACGACACGAATAAACGCTATAGTTAATAAACTCGCACTTGCAAATCCCAAAATAGGATTCACTCTAATCAGTAACGGCTCTGAAAAGTTTAACTCCAATGGAAGCGGCGACCTGAAGGAAATTATCTCGTCAATATATGACCATCAAACGGTCGAATCGTTAATAGCAGTAGAAGCCGAAAACTCAAATGGCTCCCGACTTTCGGGCTACGTATCTTCCCCGGCAAGCACAAAAGCTAACAGAAGCGCCATAAGTATTTTCGTAAATAAACGGTGGATTGAGAGTAGAGTTCTAAGCCAAGCAGTTGATGATGCTTACAAAGGACTACTAATGAAGCACCGCCACCCAATTGCCGTATTACATCTTGAGCTATCGCCTTCAGAAGTAGACGTAAATGTTCATCCCGCAAAACGTGAGGCAAGATTCAGCAATGAAGGATTAGTATTCTCGTTTATAATACGCACAATCCGAGAACTTCTAGTTTCGTACTCTCCAGTGCCATTGATAACCTCCGATTTGGCTAGTCAGTTCGAAGGCCAAACCCACAGAAGGGTAGGGGATATAAAATCAGTTAACCAAACCCAAAATTATGGACATTACTACTCCAGCACTGGACATTTACAATCAAATAAAACTGAGCCATTCTTTCATTCAGAACGAAAGCTCGAATCTGATCTTTTCCCAAAGCAGGTACTTCCAACACTCCGTGTAATAGGTCAAGCATCACAAACTTATGTAATTGCGGAAGGCCCAAGTGGAATATTCTTGATCGACCAACACGCAGCACATGAAAGAATAAATTATGAAGCCACGCTGGAAAAATTCGAGGCAAAAAAATCTGACACTCAACTACTGCTAGAACCACTAATGTTAGATCTCTCACCGGAACAAATTGAAACTCTAGATCAGTTTAGCGAGACTCTTATTAGACATGGATTTCAAATTGAGCCTTTCGGAGAAAGATCATACCTAGCTAGGGGTTTTCCAAACGGAATCAGCAGAGTTGATCCAGAAACACTCCTTGTAGAGATCCTGAAAATGCTGAAACAAACCAACAGCTATTCCCAAGCATTCGAATCTCTTGCGGCATCTATAGCATGCCACAGTTCCATTAGAGCAGGTGACATAATCACGCATGATGAAATGAAATCACTAATTCGCAAACTTGAAAAATCTAAATCCCCAAATACCTGTCCACATGGACGCCCTACTATGATAGAATTAACCAAAGCTCAACTAGAAAGCGAATTCGGCAGGAGGTGAGGCTAGCAACTCAATAATACATCCGGAGTAATAAATCCGGAGTTTTGCGTTAAGAAATCATACTTCGAGAATTTTTTTAAAAACTACATCACTGCTAGCAGTAGTATACCGCTAGTCTATAATCATATCTACCAAAATGCTCCAGTTTACGCTGCCTCTACAGCCTAAACAGGGCACGGTTCTAAATAATAA
>CAZBMS010000047.1:0-11420 GCA_964493125.1 uncultured Dehalococcoidia bacterium
GCAGCATCGACTGTAGCCTGGATATCTTGCTTAGGCTGTTCTTCGCTACTGCAACCCGTAGCAAGCATTATGACTACTGACAAAGCTGCTAGAGTTAAAAAAGGTGATTTATTCATAGGTCAATATCTTCCGAATCCCTATACCAGATCTATTCGAACGGCAGCCCTTTTAAGAAGCGGATCAGGGTATCCAGTTCATTATCCGTCAATCTGTCAGTTATGTCATGGATAGTGGCGGATTGAAGCACCTCTTTTAAGGTTTTTGCACTGCCATCGTGGAAGTATGGGGCAGTGTTCCACACTCCGCGGAGTGTGGGTGTGTCGAAGTTCGTACCGGTGCCGTGAGGATTCTTCTCCTCTTTGGCATTACCGGTTCCCACGTCGTGAGATTTTCCATCTATGTATAGTGGAGGTATGTGGCATGTTCCGCAACGGAGATTTTCGTATAGTGCTTTTCCTTCAGCCCGTAATTCTTTATTGATTATGAATGGAGACGGAGGGACTTTAAGTGAAGCCATGTAGGAAGCTAAATAGTCCAGTTCCTTTGAAATTCCTGCGTGTTTAGCACCAAGTGAATCGTGAGCTTCGCCTTTGATTAGACCGTTCCCGAATTGGATTTCTCTTATTGTGATTTCAACGTCTTGTAGCTCGTCAAAATCTCCTGACCAGTGGAGAGGTAGTGTCTCTCCAACACCCATAAGTGACGATGTGTTGCGAGGCCCGTCAGGGAATCCTAGCCAGGTCCGCTTATCCATGGAACCGTCGAAATGACAGGTTGCGCAGGAGATCCAGTCGTCAGTCGTAAGTACAGGTGAGCTGGCTGAATTGAAGATTTTCTTACCTTCCAGGATATGAGTTGCTAGAGATATTTCCGTTACTTTTAAGGTCCTTACAACTTCCAGGGACTGCGCATCAATTACTGAGACGGTTCCATCGAGTACGTTGTTTACGAAAATGTGGGAACCGTTTGGTGTAACGGCTATCCCACGAGGGTTAGATCCTACCGATATGTGTGCTAATCCTTTGTTATCCTTAAGATCTATTACTGATATATCGTTACTGCCTGCGTTACTTATATATATTCTCTCTCCTTCAGGAGACAGTGCCGCTCCAAAAGGCATATTCACAGGCTCATCAGCGGTATCCAAAGTTATCCTGTCCGGCACCAAGAGTTTAAGGCTGCGAGCGTCGAAAACGTTTACTATCGGAAAAACGGTAGTGTCAAAGAGTCTTGCAGTGTTTGTAACATTCGACCTGGTTTGTGGAAGATACGCCTTGTAGCCGTCGGGTGAGATAGCAACAAATTGAGAGATATTAGCATCCGTACCTGAAGTGACTTTAGTACCAACTTCAGATTTTGAAGTATTAATTACTGTTAAAGCTCCATCAAAAAGATGTGTTACAAAAAGTTGGTGAGCAGCGGAGTTTATAGCTATGCCTGTTGGAGAAGGATCAACAGGGATACGCTTTTCTACGGTCCCGCTCTCTAGGTCAATAGTGACCACCTGTCCGTTTACGGACTCGGTGACGTATGCTCGATCGCTGTCAGCTACCACTCCGTAAGGCCTAGGTCCTATGAGGTACTCTGCCTTTGAGGTGGTGTTTTGTGTATCTATTATTGATATGGTGCCGGAGCCTTGATTAGCTACAACAATGTTCTTAGAGTCTGGTGTGAAGGCTAGTGTTCTAGGGTCTTTTCCTACTGGGATTTCAGCTAGGATCTCTAAAGTGACCACGTTGACTATAGTTATTGAGTCACTGTCAGGATTAACTGCTGCAAACAGAGTACCATCGTTCGATACGGCTATGGCTGAAGCTGATGTTGGAGATTGCGGGGATGATGTTTGTTTGGTAGGTATGGGCTCTGTTTTGGCTATATTCGCAGGGACAACGGGATCGGGGGACACCAGGTCTTTTCCACATCTGGCAAACATCAATATTAGTGCCGCGAAAAGTAATAAGAAAGTTGGGAGAGTTCTCTTAAGTTTCAGTTTAGAAAGTCCTTTCTATTTGTCCAGGTTGATCAGACTTAAATGAAACAATCGGAGGCACCTGAGCCGTATGGGTTTTCCGATGCCGTAATCTTGTAACCCCAGCACTTTGGCATAGCTACGTCACTGTCACTTGGACTACCCGCGCGGTCGAATCTAAAAATCCCCCATGTTGGGTAGAACTCATCTAGTATCTTATCAGTGAATATTGCCGGAACTTGCTGCTTGTGTCCGACTGGCTGAATGCTGAAGTGAATGTGAGGCCCGGGATAGTAGGCATTTGGCTCAAGATACATGTAGGCTATGATGTCTCCTTTCCTGACCGATTGGCCTTTCTTTACCTTGATAAAAGGTTCATAAAAAGAACTGTCACCAGGATCCATAGACGGTTCGATAGACATATGGACTTTGACCCCGGTCCCGTTTTTCTGAGCAAAGAAATAGTGAATTGAATACTTGAAATACTTCCCTGCTACCGGTTCGTAGGTGTTGACCATTTCTACATATCCGTCAGCTACCGCATATATTGCAGGGTATCCCGTTACTGGAGTGCCTTCTGGCCATCGGTTGCTGCTATTGTCCCAATTTACGTGGGCTCCATCGTCGGGGCCGTTTGTTCTGGAGCCTTTGTAAGGATGCCCACCTGTAACGTACTCTAAATCAACAATGAACCGATCTGTTTTGTTGGTCATGAAACTCGAAAGTTCAGGCAGTTCATTTTTAGTGATCTCGAACTTTGGAACGGTGGGGACTCTTGCACCGTGTGTAACCATCGTTCCCGTAGCTTGTGAGGACTTGCCATTAAGGCTGCCTTTAGCATAAAAGGTCACTTGAATCGTATCGGCAATCCCGTATTCGTAATCAAAGTTGTTGGCTATAGAATTCAAAGCCTCCGCATCTAGTTCCCAGACCAGTTCATTCCCGTCAGGGGTGATTTTTTTATCTACGAGCACAATGCCTGGTATTGTAACTATTACTCGTGCCAAATCTGCGCGAAAGCCTGTGGGAAGCTTTGCTTCAAACCTGGCATTTCTAACGTTGCTAAACCACTGAGCCGGAGTTAAGTCGGACAGGTCGGTTTTAATATCAAGTATCTCCGTTTCAGAGTCTTTAACAACAAAGCTGAACGAGCCGTTTGGAGTCAAAGGACCACCTTTAGGGTATGGTGCCTCCACCAGGCCAGCACTTGTTAATCCGGTATGCGTTACGCTTAGGTTTACGTTCCATAGACCCGGTTCTTGAATCAAGAGGTCATCATTCGGATCGTAGAAATAACCGACCGAATTTGCACGCCCCTCGAATGCCCTTATTTCTCCACTCGGTGATTCAACCCTGTATTTCACGTAGCTGTCCAAAGTGGGCATAATTGGACCGGCCATTCTGAAAGTGTCACCTACTTCTAGGATCGCACCTGGCCTTACAGCAAGTGGCATGAAGAATATGTCGACTTCACTGTCATGAACTTTAAATAACGGACCTCCGTCAGGTCCTCCCGCTGCGCCTTGGAAGGGAGGCATGAATCTCGCACCCATAGGATCACTGTCCGGCGAGAGTACCCACCCTGACCCATATGATGCGTACACTCCAGTCTTTAATTTCGGATCTGTGATAGCTGCCCCTGCGTACATGAACTTGAAGTCTCCTGGCAGGTCACCTTCTCTCCCGTTTCCAGACTGCATGTGGTATGCATCATCAAATCTCCAGTAAGTACCTCCAGAGTCATCACCCAGCACGTGCTCGCGTACACGGATGCCAGGTCGTTGGACTGATGCGTATACGTATGACCAAAGGTCTACAGCATCTGGTGAGACGAGGTCAGCCTCCGTTTTTATCGGAACCTGTCCGACCTTGATTAGTTCGGAAGCAGGTATACCGTCGTTATCTTCCACATTTTCCTTAATTCTGGCTATCAGTGGATGCCCGTCATCAACTAGTTGCAAGCTTGTAAGCACCGCAACTGAGTCTGCAAGATTACCTTTGTTTTTGCCCCACATCACGTCCCCAGTGAAATAGGGGAACTGAATATGGTCAGCGTTTGTATCCGCGAAGTCGCTGGTGAATCCCCATGGCTTAGGTATCTTGGCTACTCTATTCGGGCCGCGTCTTCCGTGAAGGATCATTGGAGCGTTTTCGGTTGCTATGACGCTTCCAAAGCTCATCCTTCCTACCCAAAGGTTGTCTGATGAATCAGAGTAACGTGCCTCCACATCCAGTCGATATTCTCCATCCTGATTGAAAGTTGCGTGGTACCCGTCTCCATCCCACCATCCGTGGTCATTGGCTTTCCCTGAAATCTTGTCTGTTTTGCTGATTCCATCTGATCCGACATGGGTTATTGTGAAATCGATGGTTGCGGGCAAACCTGGCATAATTCGTAGGCCAGCCGGGAAACTATCGCCAACATCTAATGGCGTTCCTGGCAGTATATTCGTTTCGATGTCTAGTACGTTTGCTACAGTTATGTCGTAGGTACCCGCAATGGAATAGGTTCGTCCGAAGATGTCTTTAATCTCGCCATTAAGAGTGACCACATAATCCCCGTCAGTAGGAAATTCATAGTTGAAAGCGTCTACGTCTGACTGTAATTGGGGCACCTCACCTAAATTCCCTCCCCCTTCCGAAACTGTCTTGTGCCAGGGAGTTCGGGGAGATTTGACAGCATATTTTGCTAAAGGTGCAGGTCCAAGAGTATCTGTTTTACCGTCCGGTCTTAATACCGTAACCTTGAGACTGCTCGATGCAAAATCAAATTTGATTGAAGGAGCCGCTGGAGGTGCTCTGTCAACAACTCCCAGTAGTGGGACGTACGGTTCCAGTCGGTAGCTCCACGATTTCCCGTACCCGTCCAGTCTTGGAACAACAGGTTGATGCCTCACCCCTGCTCTATGGACTATATCAAAAACCCCCAGATCCTCTCTGGAAATAACCCCGCCTCGTGACCCTTCACTGAGTTCATCTGCTAACAGAGTTGAGGTAAGTGTCATAGCCCCGGTTTCGCCAATGTTCATTGTGCCTAAAGAAGCTTCTTGCAGGAAAGAACGCTGAAGAATGTGTGGGTTGCTTTTCCTTGGAAGGTTTGAAACGCCGCTTAAAGATGCTTTAAGCAGATGTAGTCCTGTAGGCGACCTGTCTTCGGGAGTTAAGGTTGTAGAAAAGTCACTGATCCAATTATCTCCATCGAATTTCCACTCTAAGTCTGCTTCTCCTAGGCGGTACTGTTTACTTAAGAGACCTTTGCTCTCTATTGGAAGGTTGGTTGGAGTAAACAGGTTAGTGGTAAAGATACGTGAACCACCTACCTGCCTTCCGCTAGAGTTGATTAGGAATTCTGACTGAAAGTCTAATTTGGCTTTGGACGGGGGAGTCTCTTTACCCGTTCGAATAGAAACTGTTCCGGATATCGGAATAGATTGCCCCAATGTAAGGTCTTTTTTAGAGGCGCTCCCGTGGATTGTCCAAGGTGCATTTTCGTCACTCGATAACCGTCCAGCTGAGCTGAAATTCAACCCGTCCCCGTTATTTTCCATTGGAATTGGCATTAGTACACCTGGAGGGAATATGGTTCTCAGAGTGTTTGGGCCGTGAGTTTCACCAGGATTCTCTACATTGAAAATTTGTCGAGTTGTATCTTGTTTCACCATGATGTGAGTGCCTGGATGTCCGCTTATGTTTGCATCAAAAGAGCCGTTGCCATCCGCTGCTACCACAACAAAGTCTCCTAACTCTAGGTTCGCTACCATAACGTGAGCTTCTGATGGTACTGATCCAGCAGATCCCGATACGTTGGTGCTGGTTCTGGTCGAGTCGTAAGTTAGAGTTATTAAGCTCGTTTTAGGTGCCGAAAGAATTTTAGAAGCCTGTTTAGATTCGAAAACATCCCATTCCGCTTTAACTATTTCGGGAATCGCTTTTTGTTTGCTTTGTGACCCACTGCCATTTACAGTGTTAGATTCGGCAGTGTCTTTAGTAGCCTTGGATTTTTGTGTGGTAGAAGTTCCTGCCGTTCCGGAAGATTCGATAGTTATAGTCCACTGACAAGGTCCCTCACATGTCACGACAATTCCGTAACTTCCAGCGTCGATCACTCTGCTCTTGTATGAGTTGGAGTTACTTTCGGGTCCGTTGTAGATGTTTCTGGGCGTCGGATTTTCGTCAATTAGTCCTACCGATATTGGGCCTCCCTTGTATTCTAAGCCTAGTTTCATTGATTGGTTTGTAACAAACGTCTCTGTAGAGGTTCTTCCTGACCCTTGGAATTTATGTAATATTTCCGATCTGGGAATTGTAGTGGGAGTTGGACTTGGTATAGATGACGCACCCAATTGTTTTTTATTATCATTCTGTTTATTTGGAGTGAGTGGTGCAGTTGTATTGTTTTTTTTCTGGCTCACGGTCGCCGTAGGGGATATTGGCTTATCTTTACTGGGCGTAGGAGCTGCGATTACTTTGGTGGGAATCTTGGTTGCTGTAGGTTTAGGTGTTGATTTGTCGGAAACGGACGTACTTCCGTCACTCCCGCATCCAGTTAGAATCAGCATTAAAACTGTCGATAGTTTTAGTATTGTAAGTACAGATTTATTCATGTGGATCGGCGTTACTAAGTCAGAACAGAATCTCAGATCGAGCCCATCTGTTTTAGCTGTACTATATCCTTTTCTGAGTATCCAAGCTCCTCACCATAAACTACAGAGTTATGTTGTCCGAGTAGAGGGGCTGGAAGACGTAAATCCCATGGTGACTCAGGAAATTTTATGATTTCTCCGGGGAATCGAATTTTTCCAACCACGGGATGCTCTATCTCCGTGAAGTAATTGCGCTCCTCTAGGTGTGGGCAGGTTGATAGATCTTCAGGTGTTTGTACAACTGCTGCGTTCCAGTCCTTGGTCATCAGATTGTGGAAGTATTCGAACTTCGGAATGTCGCTTATGACTGGAAGGAGTATCTTGTCTCTGTCTGCCGTGTTGTTATTATTTTCAAGCTGTTCTCCTAACTCAGGTTTCCCAAGGATATCTGCGTACTCTTTCCATGGAGTGCCTCCCGACCTTGGGTACAGCCTATTCGGCGGGCTGGCAGAGAGGCGGATGTATCCGTCTTTTGCGGGTACTATTCCGTTAAATGTAGTGCCCTTTGGGTCTCCTGCATCACTCTTAGGTGACCGCCTGGTCACTTCCCCGGAGAATCCATACCGAACTATAGTCTGAAACTGGTCCGCAGCCATCACTTCTGACAAAGAGAGATCTATATACTGGCCGGACCCAAGTGCCCTGCGTGCAAAAAGGGCTCCTGCCGTAGAGTAGGCGGCTACCATACCTCCAAGATAAAGACTTTGTGGAGTCCCGTGTTTAAGGGGCTCACGGTCGTATGCACCACTGATGTACATTTGTCCGCCAAAGGCGTAGTAGATAAGGTCGTTTCCTGAGAAATCCTTATAAGGGCCGGTTTGACCGAAAGGAGTAATAGAGGTCATGACTAAGTTGGAATTAATTTTTTCCAGGTCGCTATAGCCTAGCCCGAGTTTTTCCATATACCCTGGAGGATTATTCTCAATTAGGAGATCGGCATCTTTTATTAGCTCTCTGAGAATCTTCTGCCCGAGGTTAGTCTCGAGATTTAGAGTGACGCCTCTTTTATTGCAGTTAAGAAACAGGAAGGAGAGACTTTTTTCGGGATGTGGATCGTCTTGATGGAACGGGCCCATCTGCCTGGAAATGTCACCACTAATAGGCTCGACCTTTATTACGTCTGCGCCATAGTCGGCAAATAATTTCGTAGCGAAAGGACCGGCTACGTCAGTAGTAAGGTCGATAACACGGATGTTGCTAAATAGACCTGGAATCATTCTTCCACTCCCAGACGCTTTTGGTAGTCAGCATCGATATACGCTAAAGTGCCATTTTCAAGTGAAGGTCCTGGGTTGTTCAAGTTCTGTAGCCCACCAGCTGCTGTTTTACCCTTCTTTTCTTTCGGCTTAGGAGGAACTTCCGCTATAACGTTGGCTGATTCCAGGTCTCCGAGCTCTTTTTTGCTGAAGCCTAGGAGTTCGCCAAATATGGCATCGTTGTGTTCCCCCAGATATGGGGTGGGCCTCCTGAAATATGAGGGGGTCTTAGAAGCTTTCCATGGTCTGCCCACAAACATTCTGGCCCCAAATCCGGACTCAGGTGAGTGCTCCATTTTTTCGTAAAAGCCTCTGGCTTTCATGTGGGGATCTACCATTATTTCTGCTGAATTAGGCACAATTGAAGCTGGGATTCCGCTATTTTGCAAAAGATGCATTAATTCATATGCATCGTAGTTGATAGTCCAAGCCTTCAGATTTCCATCAAGTTTATCTTGATTTTGGTGCCGTCCCGACCGGCTTGAAAATTCTGAGTTGTTTGCCCATTCGGGATCCCCCATGATTCCCTTGAGAGAGTCCCATTGTTCAGATGATTCCACGGCGATAGCTATCCATTTATCGTCGCCAATACACGGATAAACTCCGTGAGGCGCGTGATAGGGGTGTCGATTGGCCATTCGGGTGCCATTACGCCCATTTGAAAAGAAGTCTAGTAGTTCGACTCCTAACGTGGTTACACCTACCTGATACATTCCTAAGTCTATATGCTGTCCTTTCCCTGTTTCAGCTCTGAAGTTAAGGGCAGCTAGTATCGAGAACACGGTCATCCATGCCGCATGGATATCAATCCAGGCTCCACCAACCTGTCGCGGGCCCTGATCCATATAACCGGTTTGATTGCTGACGCCGGTTGTGAGCTCTAGAAAGGATCCTATCCCGGTATATCTTTTCCACGGTCCCGTTTGGCCAAATCCGGTGTTGGATAGCATGATCAAAGTGGGGTTAACCTTTATAAGTTCTTCATACCCCAAGCCTAGTCTTTGAAAGGTTCCTGCACGGTTATTTTCTACAAGTACGTCACTTACCTTAGCTAAGTCCTTGAAGAGGTCCAGCCCACCATCTCCTCTCAAATTGATAGTTACACCTAGTTTGCCGTGTTGAAGGAACTGAAATGGCCCATCTCGATTAGATGATTCTTCCCTGGTGTGGCCTTCGATCTTAATAACCTCTGCACCCATGTCAGCCAGGATATGCATTGCGGTGGGCATGGCGACATTAGTTGTCGAATCAAGCACCCTGACCCCGGAGAGCATTCCGTCGATTTGCATATATCTATTTTCCTTAACGCGAAACCTGATGAGATTGCATTTTCAGGCAATAGTACCTTAAATTTATCTTCCTGTACTAACTATTAGTAAGATTAGGTCTGCGAGTCGTAAGTATTAATATAGCCCCAGCAAAACATACCACTGAAAGTCCTACGAATGGTACTAGATAAGACCCTTGCGTATCGTATAGGCGCCCTGCTAGCACCGGAGCAGCGACCATAATAATGTTCATTGGTACCTGGGACATACCAAGGATAGTTCCGAAAGCCTTTTTGCCGAAATATTCTCCGCGTATAGATACTAGGAGCGGAACTCTGCCTCCAAATCCTATGCCAAAAATGAATGCAAACAGGAAAGCCATTGGAAGGCTGCTCCAGATAGCCAATATTAATATTCCGAACCCCTGTATTGTGATGAACATTGCTATGAGTGGTGGCTTTGAGAAGCGATCGCCTAGGTAACCGGAAAACACTTGCACTACAACTGCGGTGGTGGTGTAAGTTGCAACGACGGTACTGGCCATTTGAAGTGACATGCCGGTGTCTGTAAGGGCTGGTATTACATGGATAGTTATCGTTACGAAAGCCGTTGCTCCCAATCCGTGAGTTATAGCTATTGTCCAGAAAGCCCATGTCTTTAAAGCTTGCATCATAGTGAAATTCACGGTATCGGCAGGCTCTATATCGGCATTATTCTCAGTAGATTGCTCGGGTTCCAAATCTCCATCCGGTAGGAGCCCATACTCTTCCGGGCGATTTTTTATAACCTTGGTTATAGGGAAAGCCAACGCAAAAATAATTATGCCTAAACTGAATGCAGTATTTTGCCAGCCAAACGAAGTGATAGATAAGGCTAAGATTGGGACAATTAGCCCGCCAACGCTATTTCCTGACATGCCTATGGCCGTTGCGAGAGCCCTCCGTCTAGTGAACCAGTTGTTAATGAGGCTCATTAATGGAATGAATCCTCCCAGCCCCGCACCGGTGAAGATAATTAGAAACGCGACATAAAAATCAATCAGGTTGCGTATGAAGGCAAGAGCTACTAATCCCACACCTAATATCAAAAGGCCGATGAGTATAACTCGACGCGCCCCCATTAGATCAGTCATGTAACCTTCGATAGGACCTAGTAGTGCTCCCTCTACACGGCTAAGTGAAAATGCACCGGATAGGGCAGCTCTACTCCATCCGAAATGCCGCTCAAGAGCGACGAAAAAGGTTCCTAGTCCTAGAAAAGTGGGAGCCAAAACTACTCCGAATAAGAATAGGGAGAGGCCTACGAGCTTCCATCCATAAAATATGCGGCTTGGATGCCTTATGTATCCAAGTGCTATTTCAGCCTGATGCATGTTTTATCCGAAGATTTTATTTTGTTCATACCAACGAGATTAATCCTGATAAACTGCTAAGGACAATATGTTAGCGAGACGCATTGTTGCTGTTGATGGTTGAGTGTGTGCCTGACATTATAGACTTTTCCAGTCGGCGTTTATATATCATACATATCGTTCAAAAATCCTTTGACTAACTTCGTGACGAATTGGAATCTATCAACAGCGTAATTATACCTTTATGGTCGTTTGATAACTGTGTTTAAGAAACTTGCGATAGAAAAATATAGTTACGATCGGATATCGCCTACTCAACGCTGGTTGATCGCGATTAGTGCGGGGCTTGGATTGTATCTTTTGTCTCTTGATTCCACTGTGAATGTTGCCTTGCCAGCGATAACCGAAGATTTTGGAGCCTCTTTGCCAGTAATTCAGTGGATCATAATAGCCTACCTATCAGTTCGTGCTGCTATTGTCATAGGTGCAGGTGGATTAGCTGATCGAATAGGGCTCAAAAGGATCTTTCTCCTAGGGTTAATTGTATACACCATAAGCGTGTTTGCTATTGGGATAACTCCTAACTTGTTTGGGATATTCGGTCTCCGTGTTGTTCAGGCGATAGGTGCTGGTATGACCTTCGCGACTGCGCCCGCGATAGTAGGAACGGCATTTTCGAAGGAAAAACGGGGCATAGGAATAGGAATTGTGACGGCAGGTTTGGCTTTGGGAATGGTAACCGGCACGTTGGCAGCCGGTACATTGGTAGATGGTATTGGTTGGAGATACATATTTATTTTTAGGGTTCCTATAGGTCTTGCGGTTACTCTTCTCTCTTTACTCGTAATACCTTGGGGTAACGCCACGGATGGCCCCTTAAGGTCATTTGATCTGCTAGGTTTGTCACTATTGTTAGTAGGCGTTGTCGCCTTT
>CAZBMS010000048.1:0-11048 GCA_964493125.1 uncultured Dehalococcoidia bacterium
TGGATATTGCCAGAGGCGGCTACTTTGAAGATGTTCCTTCGAAATATCCTTCTGAAGCTTGGTATAAATATTACGACCCTACATGCACTTATCAATGCCAGGCATCTGAGTATTTTTACTGGGCATTAATGGCAAATATTGGTGCTTTGGATCCAAGATTAACTAATAAATGTGATGATAGTGCTCATGAATGGAATATTTGCACCGCCACCGAACTCCGAAACAAGGATAAGTTGATTAGCCAGCTCCTAAATGACAAAGGATTCAGACTTCCAGCTCGAATACCCGATGGAAGTTACGAATAGAGTCGCTCTAAACTTATATTTAAAGCGCTGCGGCGTGACCGTCACCCCTAGGATCAGAGCCTGCCTTTAGAGTTCCAGTCGCCTTATCCATCTGTATCAGCTGAACGATTCCATGGCTTATTCCCTCTTGCCCCCATTGAACCTGATGCCCTTTAGATTCTAATTCTACAGCTATTTCTTGAGGCATTCGTGGTTCCATCTGTACGACCTCAGGGTCTCCAAGGGTCGGTGGATCGGTGCCGGGAATGCTAGACCATCTGGGAGCATCTATTGCTTCCTGTGGAGATAGGCCGTAATCCAAAACGCCTGTAATCATTTGGGTATTTCCTTGAGGTTGAAAATCAGCCCCTGGTGTTCCTCCTATCAGGACAGGAAAATTATCTTTAAGAACCATATATGCATTAAGAGTGTGCATCGGTCGTTGGCCGGGTGATACGGTATTTGGATGTCCTTCCTCTAGCCTGAATCCCCTTTGCCTCGCATTGAACACGATTCCTGTGCCTTCAGCTACGAATCCAGACCCGAAGCCTTGATAAAGGCTGTGTATGAATGAAACAGCGTTCCCTTCTCCGTCCGCTACACAAAAGTAGCTGGTATCTTTGCCGAGAGGTTGTATGCTTCCTTGTCCGACCTCGAACGATGCCTTGTCGGCATTAATCAAACTTCGTCTGTTATTAGCGTATTCCTTTGATATCAGAACATCCAAAGGGATCTCTTTCGATTTCGTATCTCCCAGATAGGCATTCCTATCAGCAAATGCCAATTTTTTGGCTTCAATCATAGTGTGAATACTTTGTGGACTCAGGTGCCCCATTCCTGCCAAGTCGAAACCCTCTATTATGTTTAACATTTCCAGTATGAGCATCCCCTGAGATGGAGGGCGGTTTTCTACCACGGTGTACCCTCGATATTCTGTAGATAAAGGCTCATAAACCTCGATTTCATGGGCTGCAAGGGTTTCTTCAGTAATTAGGCCGCCGGCTTCTTGGAATCGTTTCGCTATATCACTGGCTAGCTGTCCTTTATAGAACTCCTCCGCACCTCCTTTTGCAACTTTACGCAGAGAGGAGCCAAGATCTTTTTGCACTAAGATTTCACCTGCACCGTACGGTTTGCCGTTTCTGAGGAATATTTTTGCAAGGCTGGGGATCTTGGAAACTCTCGGGAAACTTGTATCAAAAAGCCGAGAAATCCTGGGAGTTACTGGATATCCATCTTCAGCGTAGCCTATAGCGGGTTCTAGTAGTCTCTCAAGCGGGAGCGTGCATAAGTTGTCGACGAAGAATTGATATGCGGCAACTTCCCCTGGAGGTGAAGCGGCTAGCGGTCCATCTTCTGGCATATGGGTATACCCTTTAGAGCGGAAAAAAGATGGAGTAGCACCTTTCGGTGCAACACCGGTGGATGTTAATCCTTTAACTTTGCCGGTTTTCGCTTCGTAGAAGATGGCAAATACCTCTCCGCCAAGTCCGCACATGCTTGGAACTGTAACGGTCTCTGCGGCTGCCATTGCTATTGCTGCATCAAAAGCGTTGCCCCCTTCAGACATAATTCTTATCCCGGTCGAGGCAGCTAGTGGTGAAGTAGAGGCAGCTACTCCTCTACTACTCATTACGGTAGCTCTGGAAACGAACGGCACAGTCATGAAGCACCCCCGATGGTAGCATCTCAAGAAATCCTACTCATTCTATGGACACCTTTCTTAGCATGTCAACGAAACTGCGAAACCGATGAAAATTCAGATCAAAACGTGTAGCATATTTCTGTTGGTTTGAATCTAAAATATGGTATCAGTGAGTGTGACGTGAGAAAGCTAATTTATACGCTCGGATTTGTATCTATACTCTGTATGCTTTTCATACTCGGTTGTGGGGGAGAAGAGGCTACTGGAAGTGTTAAAAGGCCAACACTTGACCTGTTGACCGCAATTGATCAGGGAAAAGTTGATATTGTTGAACAGCATATGGCAGCAGGGACTGATCCCAATAAAGACCCGATACCGGAAGGTATTTCTCTTGCGGGTGCCTATCCCATACACCTTGCTGCTGTAAAAGGCGATAAGAAGATAGTGCAAATTCTTTTAGAAAACGGGGCAGAGATAGATATTATAGCCGCAAACAAAGATGCAGCGACCCCTTTGAGTTGGGCTGCTTTTTTCTTACAAGCAGAGATGGTCACCTTCTTGATAGAGGCTGGTGCGAAAGTAAATGTTGTAGATGCTAATAAAGCTACGGCCATGGACGCGGCGCTTATATCCAAAGTTTTGAACTTAGCAGATGCAGAGAAAATTGAATTAGCGGACAGAATTATGGATATATTAAAATCTTCGGGCGGGAAGTTAGCGGCTGAGCTCTAGGGGTATTTCTAATACTAAGCATCGTTACAGCAAATTGGCTCCCCGGGTAGGACTCGAACCTACGACCAATCGGTTAACAGCCGACCGCTCTACCACTGAGCTACCGGGGAAAGTAACGGCTTCGTACTGATTCTAACAAGCTAAAGTCTAACGATCAATCTCAGATACGTATTAAATCCAAACTTGGGCATACTTGAGACTAAGCGGTTGCACCAGACCTTTTAAGATCTTCTCTTTCTACTGAACTGTATCCTAGGTGAGAAAGGATATCTTCGGTATCTGTACCCATCATTGATGGCCCGCGCTCTAACTCAGCGGGTGTTTCGGAAAATTTCATTCCGAATCCGGGCTCGTACTCTGTTTCCCCGGTATCTGGTGCGGTTGTCTGAATGATCATTTCACGATCGCTCAAATGAGCGTCGCCCAACACATGCTCCATAGTGGAATTGACGGGTCCAAACTCTATGTCGTGAGTTTTTAGAATAGTTATCCACTCTGAGAGTGGTTTAGTTTTGAATTCCTTTCTGAGGAATGAAAATATCTCATGCAGCATTGATCCCTTAGGTCTTATGTGATCTATCCACTCTTCTTTTTCGAAAAGTCGGCAAAGCCTCTCCCAAAACCAAGGTTCTCTTATGCTGAGACTTAAGAACCTGCCGTCCTTAGTTTCGTATACGTTGAATCCTGGGTACGCTCCGAAGAGCATTGCATCTTTGTGTTCCGCAGGAAGCCTGAGGGAAACATCAGTAAATGATACATCTATGTACTGTCCTTCCCCTGATTTCTCACGACCCAGCAAACCCATCAAGATAGCCATCGCTCCAAAATAGGCAGCATTGAGATCTGCTTGACCCTGACTTATTTGAGGAACATTTGGGTTACCGTTCTCGTCTAGAGGTAGCATTGCTGCTACAGCTTGAAACCCAATATCATGAGATGCGATTGAAGAGTAAGGGCCTGTTTGCCCAAAACCTGTTAAAGAACAATAAACTATAGTGGGGTTAGTTTTTTTAATCGATTGGTAATCTATTCCAAGGCGTTGCGCTGCTCCGGGTCGATTACTTTCCAGTAAAGCATCTGACTCTTTGACTAGCCTCATGAAAACTTCCAGAGCCCCATCTGCTCGCATATTCAGAAACAAACTGCGCTTGTTACGAGGATTTACCATGTCACCTCGTCTCAAACCTCCTTCTCCAGGTGCAGCTCTCTGGGCATACCCAGGTTGTACGACTGAGATTACTTGGGCTCCATAGTCAGCTAGAATTCCGGTTGCATGTCTTCCAGGCCCAGCTCGACATAAGTCGATAACGCTATAACCTTCAAGTGGTCCAGACATTTCGATCTCCTTTCACGTGTTTGCCACTGCTCATTTTAATGATAAATGATACGGTTAATCTTCGAACTCTTCGTCTCGTGAGAAAGAGCGCATCAACTCAAGATATGACTTCTTCGTATGTGGAATCTTCGATTTGTTAATCACTGCTTTTGCTTCGGAGGCTCCGTCTGATAATAGGTCAATTATGGTCATAGCCATTGCTTTGGCAGGGTTGATTACAGCCTTTGTGTAATCTTGGACAAGATAGTCAGCACCATGTCCTATGCCTGTCACGCCCCCCGCATACGGATGAATGGACGGGATTATTTGGCTAATGTCCCCCATGTCAGTTGAACCTGTTCTATGTCCGGTAAAACCTACATTTTCTTTTCCAAGCAAAGTTTCCGCGTTATTTTGCCAATGACTCATCATGGTTTGATCCATGTTGAGAGGTAGGTATCCTGGTATCGTAGATATCTTAACTTTTGCACCGACGGCCATGGCCCCGGCTCGTAAGGCTCTATCGACCTTTTTGTCCCAATCGAGAATAGCATCTATATTGCTGGCTCGTACGAAAGTTTCTAAACGCACGTCGGAAGGGACGGCACTAACCGCGTCTCCCCCTTTAGTTATTATAGGATGTACTCGGACTGTGTCATCTCCTCGGAACGTTTCCCGTAATGAATTTATCGACTGTAGTCCTAGTGTGGCAGCGTTTAGCGCGTTGATTCCCATGTGTGGAGAGCCGCCAGCATGTGCTCCAAGGCCAATGTACCTTATTTGTTTCACCACAAGCCCGTTGTTTGTACCGGAAACAGCCAGAAGTCTATCTTCTGGAGTACTTGTAGTATGAGTCATCATCGCTATTTCTACGTCGTCAAATTCACCTAGCTTGACCAGCTCTGGTTTCCCACCTATGAATTCCAGTTTGCCTTGACTGCGTAGTTCGTTTCGGAATTCTACTTCTATTAGTTCTTCAGCCGGCACTGCAAAGAAAACTAACCTACCGGACAGTTTATCTAGGACCCCAGACAATTTCATGCTTGCTGCGACCCCCAACATCATAGCTATTTGGCAATGGTGACCGCATGCGTGAGCAGCTCCGGTTATGGGGTCAGCGTTTTGGTGGGCAGGGACAACCATGGAGTCGAGCTCGCCGATTATTGCCAATGTTGGTCCTGGAGAACCTGTGTCTAGCCACGACTTAACTCCTGTTATAGCGAGATTGTCCTTGTGTGGTAATTGAAGTTTGTCAAACTCTTCTTGAACTAACTTAGCGGTCTTATATTCCTTGTAGCCTGGTTCTGGATTGGCTGCAATTCGTTTTGCTATGTCTATAATTTCTATAGCTCGTTCGTCGAGAATTTTATTAACTTGGAGTTTGAGGTTCTCTTTTTCGCTCATCACGGCTCCTCAGATGTCTATTCGTATTAGTTAACCTCGCCAATATTATCTGCTCCTTTGAACTAAAGCTATAATGCAAATATGAAAGTAGTGATATCACCGCAAGCATTTAAGGGAGGTCTCTCCGGGATTGAAGCAGCCCAAGCTATTAGGTTGGGTTTGAGGCGTGTGTTTCCCGAGGCGTCTACAACCCTTTTGCCAGTTGCTGATGGTGGTGACGGGACAATGGAAGCCCTTGTGCAATCTACTAGGGGTAGATATTTTGATGCCCAAGTTACAGGACCGCTAGGCGATTATATAAATGCGAAGTGGGGAGTTGATGGTGACTCTGATACTGCATTAATTGAAATGGCGAGTGCCTCAGGCCTGGCTTTAATTCCGGTGGAGCGGCGTGATCCTGTTGTTACAACGAGTTATGGTACTGGGGAGCTAATTAGGGAAGCATTGGGGCGCGGTTATCGAAAGATAATCGTTGGATTAGGCGGGAGTGCCACTAACGATGCCGGTGCTGGTATTGCCCAGGCGCTCGGAGTTCGATTAATTGATGCTGACCACAATGAAATTGGAAGGGGTGGTGGCTGTCTTAGCGCACTGGCACACATTGATTTGTCTAACTTGGACCCGAGGCTGAAGCTGTGTGATCTGAGAGTAGCTACAGATGTGAACAACCCGCTTTGTGGGCCCAACGGAGCCTCGGCAATATACGGCCCGCAAAAAGGGGCTACTCCTGAAGTAGTTCCGTTATTGGACGGTTATCTTAGACACTTTGCTGAGGTTGTGAGCAGAGATATTGGGAAGGAGGTTATGGAGCTACCTGGTATGGGGGCGGCAGGAGGAGCAGCCGCGGGCTTGTTTGCAATGTTAAACGCGAGTATTGAGCCTGGCGCGGATTTGGTTTGTGACGAGATTAAACTAGACACATTTCTTCGCGATGCCGATCTAGTAATCGTGGGAGAAGGGCAGATTGATAGCCAGACACTCAATGACAAAGCGCCGAGCGTAGTCGCACGAAGAGCTAAAAGATATGATTTGCCAGTGCTAGCGGTTGCTGGTCTGTTGGGGTCAGATTACAGAGTAGTGTTAGGTAATGGAATAGATGATGCTGAAGGGTCTTCTCCTTCCAATTTGCCTTTGGATGAGGCGCTCAAGAAAGCAAATGAGTTGGTGGCGGATGCGACGGAGCGTTTGTTAAGAAGGTGGGATGCCGAAAGGTCCATTTCAGATAGACCCTAATTTTTTAGAATAATCATATGGACCTCCACTGGTCCGTGAACTCCAGTGACCAGTGTTTGCTCTATGTCAGCAGTTCGGCTTGGTCCACTTATAAGGCTCAGATAACTTCCCATGTTGTTTCGGTTTTGCATATATGCCAAGCGTCGCAATGCGAATAGATCATCTAGGTTTTCGTATATTTGGTCCCCTTCTACAACGGCTATATGGACAGGTGGAAGCAAAGAGACCAATCGGCTAACTCCTTTCCTGGGCAGAAGTACACATGTTCCGGTTTCCGCAATTGCATAGTCCACCCCTGTAATGCCAATTTGAGATTTTGACATTTTTTCTATCAACTGTTCTCTAGGGGATTGTTGATTAACTGTGACTATGGTGGAAGTAACACCCATTTCTGACAAAAAACGATCCACTTGAAGATCGTTAAGTACTTTGTGAGAAGAACGCACTATAAGATCAGCACTTTTTTCTTTGACTATATTTGAAATGTAAGCCGACGCTGTTGAGTATTCGGCGTTAGCTAACACGTTCCACCCTGCATGAATTGCAGCCTCCGCCAATTTTTCAGTTAGTTCTGCTCGCTTAGCTTGAGATCGGGCTTCGATTGTTACTGCTTTTTGCCTTTGGATTTCCCGTCTTATTTTTAGCCTTGGATATTGCGGGCGTTTCAAATCTCCCCGACGTCCCAGAGCTTTGCTTACCATTGAAATGAAAGACTCTTTGGAAGTTACTGTCATTTGCGTTTCTCCCAAATCTTTTTGAAAGACTTTGGTGCAAGCCTCGGAAAGTCTCTATATTTTGTCCACTTTGAGAAAGGAGGAAATGGAATATTCTTCATAAATGTCCCGCGAGTCAGCGGGCGTTGTAGGAAAGTCCCCAAGCTTCGGGCAAAGGCCATCTTGCTTGTAGATAAAGTTAAGTGCTTCCAAAGGGTAACCGCTACTCTTTCAGAGATTGATACATTGCGGTCATTCTTGTCTCCTTCCTTCAGGTCTTTTCTTAGCTTTAGCAACATTCTGGGGATGTTTATCTTAACTGGGCATGCATCCTTGCAGGCTCCGCATAAAGTCGATGCGAAAGGTAAGTTGCTTGCTTTTGAGAGCCCGGTCAAAACCGGCGTCACTATTGAGCCTATAGGTCCGGGATATACCCAACCATAGGAGTGGCCTCCTATGGTCTGGTAAACTGGGCAGCTGTTCAGGCAAGCTCCGCATCTAATGCAATTCAAGGCTTCTCTAAGTTCTGGGTCCTTGAGAAGCTTACTCCGCCCGTTGTCAATTACTACTAGATGAAATTCCTCAGGTCCGTCTTCTTCACCGGGTCGTCGGGGTCCAGATACAAGTGTTACGTAGGATGTGAGCCTTTGGCCAGTAGCTGCTCTGGGCAATATCCGAAGCATAACAGCCATATCTTCTAGGGTGGGTACTACTTTTTCCATTCCCATTAAAGCTACATGTATACGTGGTATGGAGGTGCTCATACGCCCATTACCTTCGTTTGTAAAAAGGGCTATAGTTCCAGTTTCAGCTATTGCGAAGTTGACACCGGTGATTCCCATATCTGCAGTGAGAAACTTGCCCCGTAGCTCTTTCCTTGCGGCCAGGGTAAGTGCACCTATGCTTGCCTTTTTGGATGTCTTTAGTTCCTTGTGAAATATCTCTGCCACGTCCCTTTTGGATTTGTGCAGTGCGGGCGCGACTAGATGGAACGGCGTCTCATTTGCCAGTTGCAGGATATACTCACCTAGGTCTGTTTCTATAGGCTCTATTCCGTTTGTTTCTAGTACTTCATTCAATCCGATCTCTTCAGAAACCATGCTTTTGCTTTTGGTAATTGTTTTTACGCCTCTGCTTCTCGCGACGTCGAGGACAATGGCATTTGCGTCCTTGCTGTCTTTAGCGAAATGCACTACTGCACCGTTATGTTGCATCCGATCCGTTAAGAGATTTAGGTAGTAATCCAAGTTTTCAATGGTATGGTCTTTAATTTGTCTGGCCTGTTCTCTGTACTGATCCCAGACATCTGGGCTTAATTCATTTACGGCTCTGCGCCTCGCTTGGTCGAAGCCTGATGACACCTTTGATAGAGAACGTTGAATTTGCTTGCTCTTAAGGGCTTTTGTTGATGACTGCTTGAATTTTTCGGTGGTTATTTGCATTTATGACTATTCTTGATCAAGAAATTGTGCTAGGTGCATGACTCGTGCATCGATTTTTTGCCTGGATAAACCTCCTGCGATTTGCATTAGGCATCCAGAATCACAAGCCAAAACCGTTTCGGCCTTAGTGGCCTTGATGTTGTTTAATTTCTTATTCAGTATCGCGTTCGAAATCTCAGGAAACTTCACTGAGAATGAACCTCCAAAACCACAACACTCATCTTCGCCTCTCATTGGCAAGAATCGGGCTCCTTTCACATTTCTAATGAGCAGCTTGCTTTCATCCCAGGCTTTGAGTTCTCTTAGTAAATGACACGAAGCGTGGTAAGTCACCTTATCTCTTCGGGCAGTGCCTAAATTCGATACGCCCAAGACATTTACAAGAAATTGAGAGAACTCATATGTTCGTTCTGCCAACTCTTGGGCTGGCTCTGAGAGCGTGGGGTGATCTGCCAGCATTTCTGGTATAAACACTTTTAACATAGAAGCACAGGAACCTGATGGAACGATTATATGTTCACTGTTTTTGAAAACTTTTATGAACTGCTCTGCGAAGGATAACGCCTGTTTGTTGAATCCGGAATTATAGGCAGGTTGGCCGCAACAGGTCTGTCCAGAAGGAAGATCAACATCGACGCCCAGCTTCCGAAGGACGTTGACGGTACTTTCTCCCACCTCTGGAAAGAACTGATCAACTAAACAGGTAACAAACAGTGAAGCTTTCAACCAACTCCAGCATGTCGACAAAGTATGGAAGAACCGTAGCAGAGGATTGATTGAAGTGGCAAGACTAAGAATGGATGAAACAGCCGTTGATTATTGAGTTAAGCAATTGTACTGTCGATTATTTGTCAATTTCGAATCCAGATTTATGACTTGCGCCTAATTAACGCTCCGCCTAGGGCTGCCCCAGCTGTACCCATGATGAGCGTGTAAAGAATTATGCCTAAACCTAAGATAACTAAAGCGTTTTGGAATGTTTTCGGCAATAAGTTTTCGATTAATGAGCTAAATGTAACCAGAATAGTAATTGGGGCTACCATGAATAAAGCCATAATTATTCCGATGATTGGCGATTTACCAACAGTTACCTTAGCTCTGGTACCCGCGAAGAATCCACCTACCAATGGTCCCAATGGTCCGGTTAGAAAGTGAATTATGGGGGGGGCTAGCATAGCTAAAGCGATTAGAAATCCAATGAGTGAACTTTTTACCACAGCTTGATTGTACATCGATGCTTGAAAATCCGAAACTCGAAATCTACCCATCTCAGTACCTTTCACAGTGCGGATAAGCCATTATGGCTTGATCGGCATGCAAATCGGAAGATAAGATCAGATTCTAATATAGGTGAAAAAGATTTAACGGGGGCCTTATGTTTGTTCTAGATCAACGATTGCGAAACGGAGAGTTTCTTTTATTGGATGGTGCAATAGGCACTGAACTTCAACGCATTGGAGTGCCAATGGATGATGTTGCTTGGTGTGCGAGGGCGATGCGGGATCAGCCTGACTTGGTCAGGGTTCTCCACGAGAATTACTTGAAGGCTGGGGCCGACATTCTTACCACTAACACCTTCTCTGCCGCTCGTCACGTTCTCGAAGCGGCTGGTATGGGGGGGCTTGTTGATGACATGAATTTCAAGGCGGTGAGGCTAGCTCGACAAGCGCGCGATAATATTGAAGTTCCTCGGAACGTCGCAATTGCTGGGTCAATGTCGAGATTTGGTGGCAGGCAAACTGATTCTGCAGCCTTAGAAGCGAACTACAGAGAACAGGCGGATATTCTTGCTGAATCTGGAGTGGATATGCTTCTTTTGGAATTTCTTGGTGGGCCGATCAGCAACATAGAAATAGCTATGAAAGAAGCTGTCAGTACCGGATTGCCAGTGTGGCTTTCATTGAGTTGCTGGATCGATGAAGGTCAAGAGGCAAGGCTGGGCAACAGAGGGCACCAATCCACCGGGCGAAACCAAGGGCCATGGGATATGGTCTCAGAGGACCCATTGCTTTCAGAGGCGATTGACCGGCTTATGCCGTTGGGTGCCTCTGCCCTTCTGGTTATACATTCGGAGATTTATGATGTTATACCGGCATTGGAAGCTATGAAACGGAACTGGGGTGGACCTATCGGTGCTTATCCTCACTCTGGTGATTGGGTAGGGCCAAATTGGCAATTCGCTAACATGATTTCACCTGAAGATTATGTAGTGGAAGCACAAGATTGGAGACAACATGGAGCTCAAATTATTGGTGGTTGTTGCGGGATTGGTGAAGATTA
>CAZBMS010000049.1:0-6669 GCA_964493125.1 uncultured Dehalococcoidia bacterium
TAGATCCCATAAATATAAACCTCCGGTTGGATTTTTTGGGGTGTGAAGAAATGCACCCCTATAACTTGGTGTCCATTATTGAGCAAGGATAAAAATTCGTAAAGTGCATTTAAACAACGGATAGAACTCAAGAAATCGAATGCCAGTTATCAACGATTTATCATATGGGTGGCTGTACTCTTAAAGTGGTCCTTCATCAACATAGCCTCGTCCACCGAAATCTCCATAGAATCCAGTGCAGAGAGCATATTTGTCACCCATGCATCCCTCTCTTTCTGGCCGATTGGAAATGGCATATGGCGCAGGCGAAGCCTAGGAGGGCCTCGCCGCCGTGAATATAGTCTAGGTCCTCCCCAGTACTGTGCTAGGAAAGAGGCCAAGTGGGCTTTACCAGGTTCCAGGTCTTCGGGGTAGAGAGGTCGTAGAGAGAAGTCAGCTTCTACAAGCTGATAGAATCGTTCAACAAGTTCCACAAAGAACTCATCTCCTCCCACTCGTTCGTATAAAGTGGTAACTTCATTTTGAGAAGCTGAATTATCTTTAGGTATATTCATAGCTATACAGTTGCTATTTGTTAGTCACCACATAAAATACGAGACCTGAAGCTACAACCAAAGCTGACAAAGTATATATTGCCGAAAGACCTATAACGCTTATCAGAGTATATCCTGCAACCGGACCAAGTGCAGCCCCTAGATCTGACCAAGTTGCATACCGACTCATAACATGAGCTCTATCAGCGCCAGAAGAGAGGTCTCCTGCTAGGGCATCTAGGGATACCTTGCTAGCGGTAGTAGCTGCAAATATTAATGGGACAACCAAGATAAGTACCGAAATATTCGCTGCTATTAATGCCAATGACCCAAAAACTACTACAGGAAGGCATATCAAAAGAACAGATCTCCTACCAAATCTATCTGACATTCGACCAAAATAAATTGATAATCCAACCTCAGATGCCCAACCAGGTGCCAATATCAAACCCGTTAATGTCGCCGCTCCTATCATAAGTCCGCCAAAATCCCAGAATTCTCCGATCCGATGTCGAATTAATAATCCTAGCGTTGCCATCACAATGCCCGACACAGCAAATGTATTGGTAAAACGAGTGTAGTTCACGGCCAATAGCTTAAGATTGTGGGTTAATTTATCGCTGCTAGTCCCCAGTAGCATCGTCCAAATATCACCCCCCCCTTTATCCTTGTTTCCTTTGTATACGTTGCTACTCTCTAGTGGTTTACCCGAAATAGGCCCATCTTCCTCTATCAGAAGTGCCACTGGGAGACAGGAAACAGCAACGAAAGCCACCATCGCAAAAGCCATTCGGATTCCTACAGTATCTACCAGCAAGCCCCCAGCGATTACTGCCACTAAACTCCCAAACCTAAATAAGGAGTTGTATACCCCCATAAGTGCCCCCCGATACTCCTCACCTTCCCGTAAAACCACCATGTAGAGTGATATTATTTGTATCGAAAAACAAATGCCCCAACCTATCCTTGCGACTAAGAGCGGCCAAAAACCTTGGAATAATCCGTAAGAAATAGTAGTAGCCATCGCCAATATCACCGATATCATTAGGGGAATTCTTAAACCAAATCTGTTATAGACACTTGCAGCCCAACTATTTGAAATCAGACGAATCCAACGGTTTGCACTAAGAACAAGTCCAGCTCCGAGGCCAGCCGTAAGCCCAAAGTCACCCAAGTTAGCAGGAAGCACTCCGTACAGCATAGAATCACCCATCACAGAAACTGCCAATATTGTGGCTGTTACGGATACCCGCCGCCTCGGGGTCGTGTTAAACATAACGTTAACTATACCTTACTTAGGAGAACTCCCTTGTGGTAAAAACTGTTGTAATAAAGATCCTAACTGTTGTAATAATGAACCGAACAGTTGCAACCAATCCAAACCAGGATATATGGAGGTGAACCTTTTATGACTACAGTCGGTAGCGGAACGTATTCCTATGAGGTTATCGATAACTGGGCAAAACTACCTGAGGGGTGGACTTTTGGAATCCTAGTCGGAGTGGCAGTAGATTCTAAGGACAGAGTCTATGTATGTCACCAGAGAAATGATCCACCCATACTAGTATTCGACCGAGATGGCAACCTGATCACCTCTTGGGGAACAGGAAAGATAAATGAAGGGCACATACTCTACATCGGTGATGACGATGTCTTGTATTTCGTCGACAGAGGTGTGCACGTAGCATTAAAGTTAGCTTTTGACGGAAGTCATCTACTGGAAATTGGAAACCGCGGAATACCGTCGGATACCGGTGTGACTGAATTAGGAGGTAAAGTCGTACGACCAGGAGCCCCATTCAACATGCCAACTCGTCTGGTACCATCGCCATCAGGTGATTTATACGTTTCAGACGGCTATAGAAACTGCAGAATACATAGATTTTCGTCTGACGGCACCCTTATTTCATCGTGGGGAGAATTCGGTAACACCGACCCCGGAAAGTTCCACCTTCCCCATAGTTTATGGGTCGACAAAGAAGGGCTTGTTTACGTATGCGACCGAAAAAATTACAGGATCCAGATCTTCACGCCTGCCGGAGATTTCGTTTCCGAGTGGAAAAATCTAGTTGAACCAGTCGACATATGTATGGATTCCAACGAGAACGTCTTTGTTCACTTAAGCGGAGGACCAACAGAAGGCAAAGGCGAAGAGGATAACCCATCGATCATTGTATTAGATAAGCAAGGGAAGAAGCTTGCACAATGGGATACCCCCTACGGGCATCAAATTTGGGTGGATCGCCATGACGACATATACATGGCAGTCTGCTGGGAACAACGGGTAATGAAATACGTAAGAAAAGTTTAATATGAATACCCTAGTAACTATAGCTGTCGCAATTGCGATATTAACTGTTGCTTACTTATTTTTTAGTTAGAAAAAACTGATTAGCCTATGGAAATCCGGGAACCCTTGAAATTATCAATTGCCATTTTAATGGTATTTGCATTAAGCCTATTCGGTTGCACTTCAGAAAATGAATCAGCAGCTTCAGGCTTGAAAGCCAATCAGGAATCAGAGTTGCTTGATTCAATAGTCGTAGGAACTCAAGTTGGAACCAGAATACCGGAATTTAGAATTATCTACGCAGATGGATCTGAGGTTACATCTGCATCTCTTATAGAAAACGGTAAGCCAGTATTTATGTTTTTTTTCACCACATGGTGCCCAAGTTGCGCTAGAGAATTAGCTGAATTGAAGGAAATATACTCAGGATTTACTGATGATGTCGTATTTATTTCTGTTGGTGTCGACCCGACTGAGTCTATATCTGATCTAATTAAACACAAGGATCAAAATGATCATCCTTGGACTATAGCTAAACCCTTAGACCAAATGATTGCAGACCTTAAAGTCACAAGCCAATCTACCAAAATTGCGTTTAATTCCTCAGGTATAATCACTTATCGAGATGGCTACGGAAAAGGCAGCAAAGAAATCTGGACAAATTGGATGAAAAACAGTAGCTAAGTTTTTATTTAAGGAGTAGGTCTTATTAATACTAAATTAACTATAGCTGTCGTAATTATGATATCACTAATCGCCTTGTTTGCTAGAACTTCTAGTTAGAAAAAGATGAATAAAAGAACTTGGGATGACCACAGACATCTCCTAAGGAGTAAGCCGTATGAATGCCATGGGCGCTTTAGTACTTATAGCTGTGCTGATTGCGATCGCAACAGTTTCTAAGTTGTTTTTTAGTTAGAAAAAAATTTATGAAGTTTTCAAAGTGTCGCGCTCGAAATTCGATCGATGCGAATTTCTGTGATTCATGCGGAGCTAAATTACCCAAGAAGAGGTCAGCCAATCAGATAATTCGTTCTATCCTTCTAGAAAGGTAACATCAGGAGGACCTTGAACTGTCGCGTTCTTCATAGCCTCCTGCTGTTCAGGACTCGTCATAAAGGCAAAGAAAGCTTCCTTTGACGGGGCTGTTCCAATAGCAACGACACCATTGGGATCGTCCATAATCCGATACGCCTTGACGTCAATGCCGGCTGCTGCTCGTGCGCTCGCCCGATTGGCGAATGACGCTTCGAATTTTGCGTAATCTTCCACTTTCAACTTGACTATCGCTGTGATACTCACTAGATACCTCCGAAATTTTGTTCAAAGAAATCTTTTCAATGATACATGAACTTGGGCACACCGCCATACCCCAGTATTGCACTCAAAAGTGCAGTCAGGCAGAAGTTTGGCCTAGGAAGTCAAACGTGATGATGCCTCTTAGTAAGACTCAGGCACTATCTTCAGGAAATCGGCATGTTCCGATATATAATTCTCTGGCGGTGCCCACCCATAAGGGGGTTCATCATCTGGATCACCAGCTCGCAAGAATTCATTGTAGGAGTCATAAAATTCTTGCTTCGACATACCGGCATGTTTTTCTAAGGCCCCCCAAAATCCTAAGTCATAATAATCTTGCGGTATGTCAATCCATACAGTTTTGTAGGAGGTGATATAAGCTAGGTAAGGTGTAGCCATAAAAGCTGCATCGCAACCAGAAAAAGTGTCATATGTTTCGTCTAAACTGGAAATATACCAGTCTGGCGAGCACGCTTTTGAATCGCCGTACCCCATTATGTCACGTCTATTTTTCTTAAATATCCATGAGTTAGTTTCATTCGCTATGTTGGTAGATAGTGCCTGTTCTAATGTTAGACCCTTTAGTCCCGGTAAAGATTGCCAATTCTCTCTGAACCATGCATTCTGGAACGTGACTGCTGCCCCTTCGACCCACCACGTCGGAGCCTGTACAGTTGTTTCAGGATTATCTCTATCAGTTTGGTAATCCAATCCTCGATCTAGGGCATGTACTCTTTGATAGTGATGAAAATACTCATGGGCTAGATGAAGAGCCATTTTGATGTAACTTTTATATGGATGCTCTATCTCTTTCCCCCAGGGATTTTCAATGAAAGCTAAGTTTTCAAGACAAACGCTATAAGGGTTCGTTGTTGAAGTTCGCGACTCTCCTGGATTAGCACCACCTAGGCAGGATTGTCGGTTAATTAATTCAGATATTGTCCAATCCTTGAAGGGCCTACCGTTGTTATCAATGGGGTAAAGCTGTGCCATTCTATCAAATACTGGTTGAGCATCCTCCTCTGTACCGTTCCTGTTATAGGCCACGTATATGTAACGTGGGTAACCACCTAAAACACCGTTTAAATTCTCCTGGACTTCAATAAATCGCTGCCTGTATTTTTCAGGTATGTCTAAACTAGCCACATATTCTTGATTAGCCTCGTCTATCGATCCAACTATTGGCACGTTGTATCCCATGTTAATTAACTTTTCTTTAGCAGTAATGGTAGGTGTGGGCGTTGGCATTGGTGTAGTGGTTGCTGTGGGTATGTAGGCAGGTGTCGGGACAGGCGTTGTACCAATCGGAGGATTCAATTCTGTAGCTGTTGGTATAGGCGCATCCGTTGCTGTAGCTGTTGGTATAGGCGCATCCGTTGCTGTAGCTGTTGGTATAGGCTCAACCGTGGCTGTTAACGCCGACGTGGGAACCTGAGCAGATTCCTTCTCAGAATCACCTGAACATGAAACGAGTAACAAAGTTGCGGTTAGTAAAACTATATAGCGAATCATACGCAATCATTATAAATCATTAGGGTATTACTAGTAGATTGGATAATTTTAGACCAATTTTCAGAACTAGTGTATCATGTTAGGTTTTGTGAGGACTTAGCTAAAATACCGATAAATAATATGAAGGAATGGACTCAGCAAAATGAGTAAATTAAAGTTGATTTTAGGATTTCTCTTAGTACCTATTATAACTGGCTGTCAGGCAGGAACACCTCAAGCTTATACCTTTGATCTCGACATCAAAGGACAATCTCTTCCACAAGAGAATTCAGTATTACAGGTAAAACAGGATGATAAGGTAACTATAATTGTCACTGTGGATGAGCCTCTTACATTTCATTTGCATGGTTACGATATCGAACGAGAGGCAAAGCCTGGAGAGCCGGCCATCTTAGATTTCACAGCCAAAGCTACAGGAAGCTTTCCGTTTACTGCTCATGTGGGAGCAGGTGAAGGGCATGCACATGGTGAAGGGCACGCACATGGTGAAGGGCACGCACATGGTGAAGAGGTACACAGTTGTAAGCGGGATATTCCAGCCGGGACAGCTTTGCCATCAGTGCAGGTGGCAGCCTCACTAGAAGACGATCCAGGTCACGTACGTGTGACTATAGATCTGGAGAACTTTGTTTTAGGTAATGAGAGTACAAGCACTGATACATTAACTGGCCACTGGCACTTATATATTGATGACAAACAAGTAGGTATGTATATGCAGCCCCAGGCTACAGTGCGGGTCGAAAAGGCCGGCAAGCATCAGTTCATGGTAGTACTCACCGACACACAACACTGCGAATACGACATTAGTGCCATGACGATGGTCCAATTAGAGCATGGCTTGAAGCACTCTACGGAAGATCATAAGGCTGAGAAAGAAGGGGAAGAAGAGATAGAGTTGGGTCGGCTGGAGGTTCAGCCTCGTTAGTAACTGACAGCAATGGAGTGTAAGGTTTTTGTGCCCAATTAACTGGTTGTAGAAAAGGAGTAGGCCGTATGAAACCATTGTTTGCTTTAATACTTACGATAGTGGTGATT
>CAZBMS010000049.1:6769-10412 GCA_964493125.1 uncultured Dehalococcoidia bacterium
CCAGTTGCCGCGATAGGTGCCATTAGCATGAACGGTGTACGGTAACTGCCAAAAGCATCAAACATCACCCCAGTTGATAATGGCCCCAGAACACCACCAAGCACACTTATGAGGTTAACGATGCCACGAAGGGTGGCGTAACGCCTAGGACCGAAAAAGTCGGCTACGATAGTCTGTTGTATCACGGCGTGAGCACCCTGGCCGAGTCCGTAAGTCAAATAATAAAGAGAAATTATCCACATCCAATTGCTCGGCGTGACAAAGGCGATTGCCACCCATCCGACACCCATCAAGATGTTGCTGATCATATAAAGTCGGTGACGACCCATTCTGTCGCCTACGATGCCGGCTATTGGTCGGCCCAACACCTGTACAATTCCGTAGATGGTAACAACAAGTGCCGCCGACTGTGGCGCAAAACCGGTCGTGCGTAGGTGGTTTATAAGGTGGACATGGTTGGACTGACCGGTGAAACTGAATAGCAAGTTGGCAAAGAGAAGTAGCCAGAACGAGCGGGTGTGGAGTGCCTGTCCTACGGTGAAGTCAGAATCGTTTTCATGACGCTGATGTGTATCGGGCTGATGGGATGAGGGTGGAGGTATGGGCATACCGTCTGGTAGATAACCGTATGGTTCGGGCTGACGACGCAGCACCAAGGCACATGGGATACCTATCACGGCATATGTGATAGCCGCGATAGACGCCGATTCGCGCCAACCAAAGTGGACTAGAAGGAAAGTAATCGGGAGTGCCAGTGCGTAACCCCAACCCCGGCCCATGGCGGCAATTGATGAGGCCAGCCCGCGTTTACGACGAAACCAGAACATGATCGGCGCAGTGAAAGCCATACCAGCTCCGATCCCTTGACCGAGAGCGATAACCATGGCTGATATGAAAAACTCCTGAATGGAGTGCATGTTGGCAAAGATTAGGAGTCCGATAGTCATGATTACGGTTCCAAAGATGCCTGTAATACGCGGGCCAAAGCGGTCCACAAGATAACCTCCAGCGGGTCCGAGGATGCCGGTCTCGAACTGTTTGATGGAAAACCCAAAAGAGATAGCCGTCAGGCTCCAGCCAAAAGTGTCCCTTATGTCTTTGATGAAGACAGAGAGACCTATCTGGAAGATACCAAAGCTAAGGAACCCGTGTATCGTGCTAGACGCGACGATATACCAACCGTAAAAGACTCTGGGGTTACCCCTCGTCGGAGGTCCGCTTGATGTTGTCTGGTACTGCGGTTTCATGCATCCCTCAGATGTAGTGCTAACCAGTAGATTTTATGTGTTCAGGCCACCAGTATTCAGGATGGCCACCTGTGTGAGTGTGATCCATTTTCCATTGAAACTCCGTAGCTAACTGCGAAACCCTGGGGTCTTCTGAGTATCGTGTAAGATGCTCTACCCAAGAAAGGTTCCATGGTGTTGTCAATGGATCTTGCGTTTGTTCATAACCTGTCAAATTCTCTAAGTATGTGGGGTTATCGTAAGAATCTAACACTTGTTTAGTCAGCCGAAGTAGAGCTGGATCATTAAACAATCCTGTAAAACCATTCATCTCACCCAATAAAGAAAGGTGGACAGAAAAATTCACGATCACCGTGTGATAATGAAGAGCCCAATCCATTTTATGAGCAATCTCATTGGGAGAAGTCCCGTCCTTCGAGATAGTAGATATCGATTCCTTATATCTCATCATTGCCCATTCAAATTCATCCACCTTGTCTAGCACAAGAGAAGTTGTCGCTACACTCAAGAGCGCTGGATATGTTTGGTTGTGTGGCCCTAATCCATTTTCTTCGGCATCTGAGAGCATTCCTTCTGCTCGCGTTTTGCTACATAAATAAAGTTTCTCGAACCAAGAAAGGACAGTATCTGTCTTTGATTTATCCAATGTAAGGTCACTGCGAATTTGCAAATAAGGAATAGCTAATATTCCATTTATGAAATTTGAACGATCATAGCCATGTATCCAATGATCGCTTGATCCCGTTTCACATTCTTTTTTCACAACAAAGGCGTTATTTTGTGCCCAGTAGTATAAATTATCTAAAACACAGACAGCGGCGTTCTTATTACCTTTTGATGCTGCCAGATCGCTTAAAATCACTATGTCAAAAATATTGGATAGTTCGTCCCATGCTTTTTGATCTACCCCACCATTTTCTAGACGATCAGGAATTTGTGTGGGTAAACCCATAGGGTTGGGGCACTGACCTCTAGATAACGCAGTATCATCATTGAAAATGCGAGTGTCCCATGGTGTCCTTAAATCATAATAGGACGCTACTGCATCATTTGTTTTCACGTAAGGTGTTGGTTTAATAGGATCTTGATTTGGTGTTGAGATCAGCTTAGAAGGTGGGGTTGCAGTCGGAGGCGGTGACTCACTATTCTCACCACAACCCGCCAACAGCATCAGTACTGTGATGAGGAGAAGTAGTTCTGTAAATCTTCGTTTCATTTCTTCAGTTTATCCGAAATAAAAGCAATCCAGGCTTTCAAGGCTTTCCAGCTTAATGTCACAAGTGATAACAACCAAACCCACAATACGCTACCCAGAAACTTTGGTCCCCATCCCCCAAATCTTGGCCTGGCAGTGCATTGCCCGAGCTGGTTTCGTGACACTTTGGCGTTGGTGAGATTGGCGTTGGATATATCAGCGTCGATTAGATCGGCGTTGGTGAGGTTAGCGTTAGTGAGGTTGGCTTGGGTGAGATTGGCGTTGGATATATCAGCGTCGATCAGATCGGCGTTGGTGAGGTTAGCGTTAGTGAGGTTGGCTTGGGTGAGATTGGCGTTGGATATATCTGCGTCGATCAGATCGGCGTTGGTGAGATTAGTGTAGCTCAGATCAGCGTTGGTGAGGTTTGCCCCCATAAGTTTGGCCTTGGTCAAGTTGGTGTAGCTCAGATCAGCGTTGGTCAGGTTAGCGTTAGTGAGGTTGGCGTTAGTGAGATTGGCGTTGGATATATCAGCGTCGATTAGATCGGCGTTGGTGAAGTTGGCGTTGGTGAGGTTGGCGTTAATCAGGTTAGCATTGGTGAGGTTGGCCCCCATAAGTTTGGCCTTGGTCAGATTGATGTAGCTCAGATCGGCGTTGGTCAAGTTAGCGTTAGTGAGGTTGGCTTTGGTGAGATTGGCGTTGGTGAGGTTGGCATGAAATAGGTCTGCTTCAGTAAGATCCGTGTTAGACAGGTTGGCTCCGATCATGGTGGTGTCACTCAGCCCGATCCTTACGAGTTTGGTGTTGCTCAGGTTGACACCATCCAGGAGGTATTCTCGAGAGTCCCCAATAAAATATGCTTTATCGCTTCTGGCGTCGATCCTATCTATCAGTTCTTTCTTACTTAAATTAGAAAACCATTTAGGTCGTTCATGTACCATAAATATCCCCTTGAAAACAACCTACCAACAGCATCAGTGCTGCGGTGAGGAGAAGTAGTGGTATGACCTTGAGTTTCATGGGGCTATATTGCCAAATAGAAGATATTAGGTTTACTGGAATCCTACGCCATTTTATTGGCTTCATTTCTTGAGTTTCCCAGTGCACTGGTCCCATTTTTGTGTCGGGAAATATCTGATAATTAAATCGTATAACTCAGGATCATTCTCCTTGATCCATTCATGCGTATCGTGCGAAT
>CAZBMS010000050.1:0-10312 GCA_964493125.1 uncultured Dehalococcoidia bacterium
GCTACAACCTACTAGATCGATAGATGCAGAACTCCACATAGTTAGTGCGGCTCCCGGGCCCTTGAAACACAACTCTACGGTGATGTTGCATCTGGCAACAACAGAAACTTTGGCAAGGGTACTGCTACTCGAGGGCGATCAAATCGTTCAGGGAGAAACTTCGTGGGCTCAATTGCGACTCGAGCAACCCATAGCAACGGTCAAAGGGGACTACTTCGTAATTCGATCCTCACGCAACACCTTAGGAGGAGGAAGCGTAATCGAAGCCCACGCCAAAAGGCACAAACGTAATGACCCAATTGCCTTAAAAAGACTTTCTACTCTGAAAAGCGGAACCGCAAAGGAGATAGTTCTGGCTTCACTTGAACTCCTAGGAGCAATCAACCCATCTACGCTAGCCAAAGAGTCCAACCTATCATTAGTAGCAACAAACGATATCTTAGGGAAGCTAATAGAAAACGGAACCTTAACGACGATACCCATGGGGAAAGGAAAAACTCATTTAGTAATATCTTCCGATCAATGGGAAAAGGTTAAGAACATGGTTGAGTCAGAACTCAGGGAATATCACAAACTATACCCCCTCAGAGTAGGCATGCCACGTGAAGAAGCCAAGCGGCTTACAAATTTACCCCTTAGAACTGCAGAAGCAGCGATTGAGAAATTGTTGGATGAGAAAGCATTGTCTGCAGAGAAACACCTCATAAGCCTTCCTAATCACAAAGTTAATTATAGTAATGCAGAAATGATGAAAATAGATGCGTATCTACGTCAGCTTGATTCAAATCCATACTCACCTCCAACCGATAATGCTATCCACTCAGACTTGATTAGCGCATTGATCGAGGAAGGAAAAGTTACTAGGGTTAGTGATAATATTGTGTTCACCGCTAATGCCTACAAAGAAATGGTAGATAAAATTGTTAAACATCTGAATAAAGAAGGGAAAATAACAGTTGCTCAAGTACGTGATCTTCTTAAAACCAGCCGTAGATATGCGATAGCACTCATGGAACACCTTGATCAACAACGGGTTACACGGCGGCTGGGAGATGATCGAGTATTACGATAATATGCCACTAAATTTAGACAATGTATCTACTCAGATCAATTCAATGAGCGTTAGCCTCGGGTCGCAGCATAACCTGAGGCTAACGCTCATTGAAAAAGCCTTGGATTCCTTAATTAACCTTGGATTAAACAATGCTCATACTGCTACCAAGAATCCTATCGATTACCAAGTACTCGCAGTAGATGGATCTCATATAGACGTAGACCGTCACATGCCTGTGAAATGTGCTCTAATTAACCTAAGTAAAATCGTCTTGCGATATGGTAAGACACCATTTGCGATACTGGACAGTCATCCAGAGCTCTATGGGAATCCAGAAGAGCTTTATATAAGTAACCCTGAAGGGGAAGAGAAGTTTCCATTACAAGGAGCTCTGTTATCTCTGGTAAGAACTGTGCAAGAGGCATCGCATCTTGCACAGATTGCAAAAGATAATTCAACCAACATCCCAACACTAGCTCTCATTGATGGATCCTTAATACTATGGGGGCCAGAGCTTTCTACGTATCCCAAATATATTCGCACACACTTGCTAGAAGACGGAATATTAGCCGCACTAAACAAAATTCAAGCCCTGGCAACCGAATATCCAGTTGCACTGGCTGCCTACATAAGCCTACCTCGGAGTACTACTGTTCTGAATTCCCTGCCAATACATCAGGAAGCTAAGCACCAAGTAGGTGAAATCACAGACCGCGATCTTTTTGAACGAACACTCAATAAAGGTGAAAGGTCTGATATATTTGACAGTAACTCTTCATTGGTTAAAGAGTACTATGGTAATCAGTCTATCCACTTCTACTATCTCAACACTGGAGATGAAATAGCTAGGGTAGAGGTTCCGTCTTGGGTAGCAAAAGACCAAGAGATGTTAGAGCTTTCCCACTCTTTAATCCTAGATCAATGCGAAAAAGGGTTCGGATATCCCGTAGCAATTATGGAGGCACACGAACAGGCTGTCATAGGGGGGGCAGATAGAGAACTATTTAGAAAAATGCTGGAGGACTCCCTAACAAAACATAACCTCCCCGTCTACACATCTCAAAAGGAGCGATCCAAGAGATTGAGGCTCATTTAAAATGGAATCTGATAGTAAAAAGATAGGCTCACAACGTATAGCGGAAATAGTAGAATCATCAAGCGTTGGTTTCACTGCCAACTGCTACCAACTTTATGAATCACCCCCATTGGGTGCTCTAGTACAAACTTTTGGAGATTACCCGACGTTTGCAGTGGTTCGTGGAATATCTACCTCACCAATAGACCCAACAAGAAAACCTGTGGCCCGTGCTCGCGATGAAGACTCAGAAGAGGCTGTTTACAGAAATAATCCCCAGTTATCCTCACTTTTGCGGACCGACTTCGATGCGACAATTATTGGGCACGAATTTGATGGACTTATGCGAAAATATCTCCCTCCATATCCTCCCAAAATCCACAATTTCGTCTACAGTTGCTCTGAGGCAACTATCGGTTCATTCATTGAAAATCTAGACTTCTTACCTATCCTCTTCTCCAAGGCATCATTGGTCACGGATGAAGTAGCCGGAGCTTTCCTTAGGAATGCTGCATCTGTCCATTCGGATAGTCGATCCTTTATTCTATCGGCAGGGCAACAACTAGCGCGCCTTTTCCACGGAGACACTAAGAGGCTAGAAACTCTGTTAAGGAGCCTAAGCACATGAGCAAAGAGAACGGCTCTCTAATGGGATATGTTGTCGGAGGATCTGTTGATAAAGGGATCGACATAAGGCTCGACTCCTCGTCACCCGTTGAAGACATAAGGCTTGGAAGCTACGTAACTATACAAGGAAGATCCCAGCGCTTCTTCGGAATGATTACTGGGATAAACCTTGAGACGACTGACCCTTCACTTCGGAGCACGCCTCCTGATCCCTCGGATGAATTGGTGAATTCTGTAATATCCAGTACAAGTGCATATACGATAGTAACTGTAACACCAGAACTAGTGATTGGTGGAGACCCACTGGCAATAATAGACGGCCCCCAATCAGCCCGGACTATACCACCTCATTTTTCGCCTGCATTTCAAGCATCCTCAGAAGACATCAGAACAGTCTTTGGAACAGAAGATGATCGCCGTATTTGGGTAGGAAATCCCTTAGACATGCAAGACACTCGTATCCATCTAGATCTGGGAGAACTAGTAAAAAGGAGCAATGGGGTTTTCGGGAAAAGCGGAACCGGTAAATCGTTTCTAACCCGTATTCTTCTTGCAGGAATACTGCAAAAACAGGCGGCCGTTAACCTCGTTTTTGACATGCATAGTGAATACGGATGGCAAGGCAGTAATGAGGGAAACACCGCAGTAAAAGGCTTGAAACAGCTTTTCCCATCGAAAGTGGCCGTTTTTTCCCTAGACCCAAAGTCGTCTAGACGAAGGGGAATTTCGCCTGATGTCGGAGTGGAGATAGGATACAAAGACATAGAGCCCGAAGACATCGAAATGTTGGCCGAAGCACTGAACATTACTCCCCAAGGAGTAACAGCTGTTTACGATGTAGTCAAACATTTTGGGCAGGACAGTTGGCTAAAAGAATTCCTAGATCTTGATAGAGATGGCCTAGATAATATTTCTAGAGCCATCAGCCAAAATTTCCAAGTCCTGTTCACTCTTCACAGACGTTTGAGAATTCTGAAAAGAATGGGGTTTATATCGGCTACAACAAATGACGATGCTGTGCAAAGAATACTGGAATATATTGATAAGGAAATGCATGTAGTCTTGGAATTCGGGAGCTACGGAAATCAAATAGCCGCTTACGTTTTAGTAGCAAATCTTCTCACGAGAAGAATTCACGAGAAGTACGTAGAACTCACTGAAAAGGCAATGGGCAATCAGTCTATAGAGCCTAAACCCCTTGTAATTACCGTAGAGGAGGCACATCGGTTTCTTACTCCTGGAATAGCGTCCCAAACCATTTTCGGAACAATCGCAAGGGAGATGAGAAAATACAAAGTTACACTCCTAATAGTTGATCAGAGACCAAGCGGAATTGACGACGAAATATTAAGCCAGCTTGGCACCCGATTCACATATCCATTGGACAACGAGCGTGATATTGATAGCGTCCTAGCTGGGGCTAGAGATGCGAGAAAACTAAAAGCAGTCCTTTCAACATTAGGGTCTCAACAACAGGCTCTAATATTTGGTCATTCTATACCTATGCCCGTGGTGATAAGGACTCGTGATTATGGGACAGAAGAATCGTATCAATATTTTGGTGATGTTAGCTCCTCCAAATCTATCGAGGAGTTGGAGCAAGATAAACGAGATCTTTTTGGGTAAACCGAATTAATTCATTAACATTAACAATGATTAATGAGCAATCTCATTTAATAGGAAATGTCTAATGGAAATCCTTGAATACATGAGTCAAAACGACTTTGGCCAACTGTCTGCCTATACTGACAATAAAGTCGGTTTAAAGGCATTCATATCCATTCATGACACAACCCTAGGACCAGCCCTAGGCGGGGTTAGAGTATGGCCGCATCCCACCGAAGAAGCTGCTATAGAAGATGTTTTGAAACTTGGAAAAGCAATGACCTACAAAGCGGCGGCGGCCGGTCTCAATTTTGGCGGTGGCAAGGGCCTCATTATTGCAAATCCTCAAAAAGACAAAACTGAAGGATTAATGCGTTCCTTCGGAAAGTTTGTAGATAGCCTCAGAGGCCAGTATCTGACTGCAGAAGACGTAGGAATGACCTCAAGAGATTTAGAATGGATCGCTATGGAGACATCCTACGTTACCGGACTTCCAATTTCCTCCGGCGGAAGTGGAGACACATCAATAATGACTGGTTTTGGGGTTTATCAAGGAATGAAAGCGTGTTCCCGGGAAATATGGGGCACAGATTCTTTATCGGGGCGTACAATTTCTATGCAGGGTTTTGGAAGCACTGCCCAGGCATTAGCCAATCAAATCTTGAGTGCTGAGGAAAATGTCCGCCTAATAATTTGCGACATAGACAAGTCTGCTATAGAAAAGGCAAGATTATTGGGAGCTGAGATAGTAGATAAAGAGGAAATATACGGGGTTAAATCTGATATATTCTCCCCGTGTGCATTGGGAGGGATTCTTAATTCTGAAACTATACCTCAAATAAATGCTTCAATTATATGTGGATCCGCTAACAACCAGTTACTAGATGAGTGGAGTTCAACTGAGATCAGTAAACGAAGTATTTTATATGCACCAGATTTCATAGTAAACGCAGGCGGAATCATAAACATATCGTGTGAAGTTGGTAGAACTTACAATGAATTCGATGCTTACAAAAAAACTGAGGGTATTTATCACACAATTCGACAAATCATATCGGAAGCTAAACAAAACGGCTCTACAACATCTGTTGCTGCAAACCGCATAGCAAAAAATCGAGTTAGATTAGCGCAAAATAAAAAAAAGGATCTATCGAAATGAAATTTAAAATCCCTACGAGCTTGATCTTAGTCGCAATTAGTACGACACTAGGGTTAGCCTGTGGCGTCGTTGGAGATCCCACCCCGACACCATGGCCAACGCCAACACCAACTATGGAGCCTAAATTGACAATCGACACTAGTAAAGAATACATAGCAACATTTCAAACAGATAAAGGTGATATAGAAATAACTTTAAGAGCCGACAAAACACCGATCACCGTTGATAATTTCGTGAAACTAGCCAAAGATGGGTTTTACGATGGATCGACATTCCATCGTGTTTTGCCTGGCTTCATGGCTCAAGGTGGCGATCCCACTGGCTCTGGAATGGGTGGCCCTGGCTATACTATCCAAGATGAGTTTACGGATTTAGATCACGAACGAGGAGTGATCTCAATGGCAAACACCGGGCAGCCCAATTCAGGAGGGAGCCAATTCTTCATCACCTACGTCCCAACACCACATCTTAATGGCAAACACACGGTATTTGGAAAAGTCACAGCTGGAATGGACGTAGCAGACTCTTTGACACCACGTGACCCAAACTCTAATCCAGATTTTGCTGGAGACAAGCTAAATAAGGTTGTTATAGAAGAGCGATAAAACCATAGGGAAAATCAGGACTTTTACGAAGAAGATAGCATATAAACTTAAGGTCGCAAGCTCTTTAGCTTGTCAACATTTTCTTGATCTGAACCCTTCCCTTCGATACCAGGCACTTCTAATATAAAGGGTACTTCGTTGAAGGCAGGGTGGCGCATTATGGCAGCAAACGCCTCTTCTCCCATAAATCCTAAGCCTATATTCTCGTGTCGATCTACACCAGATTGGAATGGACGCTTAGAATCATTTGCATGCACAACCTTCAATTTGTCCAATCCTATTTCTTTATCAAATTGTTCCATGGTTTCTTCCACCCCATCCGCCGTCATCAATTTATGACCTGAAGCGAAAGCATGTTGCGTATCTAAGCACACCTTCATTCTTTTACTATCCACATATTCCAATATCTTACCTATTTCCTGAAAATTCGACCCTATAGCTCCACCCATTCCAGCACTATTTTCAATTATCAGGTCCACATTGTCTGGAGAAGCCACTAGTACCTCTCTCAAAGCATCTACAGTTTGCTTAAATATGGCATCATATCCAGCCCCTTTGTGACTTCCTCCATGAAATATGACACCTGCCCCGCCTATAGCCGAAGCTAGATGCATATAACTAACTAGAGAACTCACACCTCTTTTCACATTCACTGGATTTTCCGTACCAAGATTTATCAAATAAATCGCGTGCAAAAATGCTGGGTAAATATCATGTTTATCCGACTTCTCCCTGAAAGCAATCAACTGATCCTCTGGGACTGGATTAAAAGCCCAGCTTTGGGGAGAAGAACCAAAACATTGGATCGCCTCAGCGCCTATTTCAACAGCACGATCAATCGCGTTACTCAATCCACCAGCTGTAGATACATGAGCTCCTACTCGCATAATAATTATTCCCAATTAGAATATTGAGACATTATTTAATCCTAAACCCCTATTGTCAAAAAATAAAAGTCCCACTTGCAGCCTATTATCAATCTACGTAGTAAATTCATAATCATTGTGTTTAGCACTTCAACCAACGCCTATCAGTAAATTCACGTGCCAAATTATAGTTTATATCTTTATATTCCAGATTGGCTTGTTGGAGCATAATGTCACCTCGTAAAAAATCATTACTTATATAAAAATCCATAACGGCAACCATTTGCTGAAAATACCTTTCGATACGAAAATAAAGTGAATTACTAATTTCTGGACTGTGAACGATTACTTCTTGTTCCAACTTCTGCCATCTATTCTTGTAACGTTCGAGTTCGTTCAATAAAGAATCGACGTTAGATCCGAGATTCTCAGATTGATTCAGAAAAACGTTCCAATCCCTGCTGATTAAACCCGCCTCGTTACCAAAATAAGCAACTTTGCAAAAGACATCGCCTTCTAATTCTTCAGGGTTTAAACTTTGTAATATGTCTTTGGTAAATTGTAGCCAAATTTGATCAGGCGTCTCCCCTAAAATTTGAATAAATAAAGTCTCATCATCAAGCTCATCAAACTGGAAGTCCTTTACCAATTTAGTCAAAGAATCTCTCGAATAGGTTTTAATCATGTATTCGACCAAATGCCAACTTTGAGCGTATGCCAATTCGAGCTGCCGTTTGTTTTTCGTATTCTTCCAATCAAGATCTTGCAAATCACGCATAGATATAACACTGTCCAATTTAATTGCGGAACGAACCAAGCCTCTAGATTCAAGTTCATGCAATTTGGCCGAGTTTGGATCAATCTCTGTCTGCACCCTAGCAGCTACGTACTCAGCTACCCCCTCACTTAACCAAGTGGGAAGATTTGGTGTAGCCGGATGGGTTAATTCATGAGGCACGTTTCTAAAGAGAGAATCATCCGTTACATCCACATATATTTTCGCTTCAGATACCTGACCATCCGTAAAAAAATGCGAGCTCAATCCTGCCAAAATCTCAGGGTCAGAAAATCCACCTTCATTGACGAACCCAGTTAATTGCGCTGGGAACAGTAGATGTACTTCAAAGGGAATCTTGTCTACCCCAAATTCGTCTGCAAGTAATCGCCACGTAACATCGTAACTATCAACGGCAGACATAACAGTATTTGAATCTATCCATGGCTCATAAATAAATTTTGTTTCATCCCCAAGGACGCTATACAAATATGGCCGTCCTGCCATGGTAATCGACCCAGACAACGTTTCAATTCCAGAATCCTTAGAAGCTTGTGTTATTAATTCGATTTCTTGAAGGTTCTGAATTTCTGCAGTGTTTACATCCACTGGCTTTGGCGGTGCTTGAACTTGGTATACCACTTTAAAAGCGAGAGCGATTCCCAAGAGCACAAAAAACATTGCCAAGTTTAGTTTATTTCTAGCCAACTTTCACACCCACTAATTAACATCTTCGCATTTTATCTCACATAAAGGCACAGCCCAAACTTCGAACACTCTTGAACAAGCCGCAATTATGTTCAATAAACGGTCGTTATGATAGGGTGAAAATTCATTTAATAATAGGATGGTAGCATGCCTGACTTAACACCTGAGGATGTTAAGGTCCTTGCGAATTCAATTGGACTAGACATCCAAGAAACAGAACTATTAGAAATCACACATAGACTGAATGTAATAGTGACGGGGGTGGAAACTTTTGAGCACCCCGGACTGGAGAATTTCGAGCCTACTCCTTTCCCTAGCCTCGAAGAGGATATCGATGGACAATAATTATCTCACCCAAATTAGTGCCACTGAGCTAGGAGGGTTAATTTCCAGCAAGAATCTTTCACCTGTAGAGGTCACGGAAGCATATTTAGATAGAATCGATCGGTTCGACAACAACTTGAAAGCCTTCATAACTGTTTGCCATGATTCAGCAATTGAATCTGCAAAATCGGCAGAGCAGGCATTAATAAAAGGGCGAGCTATTGGAGCTCTTCACGGTCTTCCATTTGCAGTAAAAGATCAATTCGAAACCAAAGGCATATTGACTACTGCAGGATCGCGAGTCCTTGCAAATTACATTCCAAATCGTGACGCCACAACAGTAAGAAGATCAATAGATGCTGGAGCCATATTGATTGGTAAGCTTAATCTAACTCAATTTGCAGCTGGCGGGGGTGATCATTATCCATTCGGTGAAGCGAGAAATCCTTGGAATACGGATTACACACCAGGCCTTTCAAGCAGTGGATCTGGAATAGCGATTGCAGCATCACTAGCTTCACTAACTCTCGGAGAGGACACTGGAGGCTCAATACGTATGCCAGCATCTGTAAATGGAATAGTTGGACTGCGGCCAACCTGGGGGCTTGTCAGTAGATACGGAGTCATTCCATTCTGTTGGTCCATGGACACAGCAGGTCCAATGACTCGCACCGTAGAAGATGCAGCCATGTTTATGAACGTGATATCAGGTTATGATCCGTTGGATAGATACACATCTAAGATACCAACCCCAAACTACCTGACGCACCTTACTGGCGATATAAGTGGTCTTCGCGTAGGTGTACTGAAAGAGTTTACAAATCAGGAGTTCGTACACAAAGATGTCTTATCCTCCATTGAAGCGTCCATCAGCGATCTAGAAAAACTTGGAGCGATAGTAGAAGAAGTCTCACTGCCTATGCTTAGGAATGTTAGTATTGTTGCGGCTTCTATTTCAGAAAGTGACGGCGCTTTTTATCACAGAAAATGGATCTTGGAACAACCGAAAGATTACGGGCATAACACTAGGAGACGTTTGCTTGCTGGATCCCTAATTCCTGCTCAAATTGTCCACAAAGCAGCCCGTGTACGTACAGTTTTTGCACATGAATGGTCAAAACTCTTTGGCAAGCTTGACGTATTGATTAGTCCCACTATGTTAAGTCCCGCAGGCAAAATAGCGCATGTGGAGAATGTGACCGATCGACAAGACGCAATAAATAAATTCGGGCAAGTTAATAGCCCTACCTTCCCCGCAGCTTTTATAGGAGTCCCCGCACTATCTATCCCTTCCGGCTTCAGCAACGAAGGTCTCCCCATAGGATTACAAATTATGGGTAGAAGATTTCAGGATGCCTTAGTATTGAAGGTAGGACATGCTCTTCAATCAATAACCGACTGGCACAATAAGAGACCAACAGTGTAGTAGCAAATGACCAAACTTATCTTCGGAACAGGTAAATACAAATATAGAGTTGAAGACCCTTTTGGAATATTGCCAACTGGAATGACTT
>CAZBMS010000051.1:0-10066 GCA_964493125.1 uncultured Dehalococcoidia bacterium
TCGTTCAATAATTTCTGTTAGTTTTAAAGATAGTTCTTGTGTAGCCTCAAACCTAATGCTGCGAAATTTTATACTCCCAAGCACAAATGCTTTCTGCTTTGCTCAAGCTTCTATGGGGCTATAACACTGACATTTGATAACGGCTTTTGTGGCTTACGTAAGAATAGTATTACTGTGAAACCAGCTATTACAGAAAAGATCGCCGTTCCCAAGAGAAAGAGAGAGTAGGATTCTGTGGTGTCAAACACCCAACCTGCTAAAACGGTAGTGCCCATCCCGATTATTCCCAAGCTGTTTAAAATGCCTCTTAGTCTTGCGAACGACTTTCGCCCAAAGTATTCACCTATAATCGAGTAGTTAGGTGGTGCAACGTTTGCCCCAAATGCGAACATTACCATGAAGACATAAACGCCCCAAGGTTCGTCGATTAAAATTAGTACCAAGAAACTGCCGCCTAATATAAAGTGAGCGAGTATTAATATTGCTTTCTTGCTCCATCGGTCTCCTAGCCAACCTACTGCTAGAATCATTGGAGTTGCTATCAATTGGGTTAGTCCTACCATGAAAGCAGCGCCAGTTTCTGTAATGTCCTTCCATACGAATATAGGAATAAAGTGCACTTGGAAGACTCCGTTGTTCGAAGTTCTTACTGTGGTTGTCAAAGCCAAAATCCACCAAGCGGGAGTACGCATTGCTTCTTTAAATTCGAAGTCTTGACTGCTGTTGGTATTTGGTGCAGTGTTTGAAGAACTTGCATTAATTTCCGATTGGTGTTTGGTTTCAAAACTATCCCCATCCGGTAGTAATCCTATCGATTCAGGCGATCGCTTGATGAAATACGTAAGCGGGAGTGCGGTCACTAGGACAAATATCCCGGTCAAAATGGCACTTGTGCGCCATCCCCATAAACCTACAAGCACACCCAATAGTGGAGTAAGCATTGCTGGACCAAGCCTTACTGATGAAGAAAAGATGCTCATGGCCCTAGTTCTGTACCTTATGAACCATATGTTAGCAACGGCATGCATAACTTGCAGGTATCCCATTTGAAATCCGAGTGCTACCAATCCGGTGTAAACTAGTAAGAATCCAAGAGTTGTATTAACCTGCGCCAGTGCAAGCATTCCTATGCCTGATAGCAAAATTCCTATAACTACAGGAATCCTAGGACCTTGTTTATCAATGAGCCATCCAACTAGCGGGCCCTCTATTCCACCTTCGATACGAGCTAGGGAAAATACGAAGGATAGTGCGGCTCTTCCGAGTTCCAGCTCCCTTTGTAATGGCAAGAAGAAGACTGAAACCACTGGTGAGTGCACAGATCCTATCGTTGTTATAGCCGAACCCGCGGCCAATACTTTCCAACCATAGAAAACGCTTTTCTTTTTTTCCTTTGGTGATGTCATTAGAAGAGCCTAGCGTTGACCATCGTGATTGTCGACTAGGAAAGTATGCCGTTGTGGATTTCTCATTAGTAATAGCAACAATGCCGCTGCTGCCGCAAGTCCGCTGAATGTCATTAATACTACGCTGTAGCTATCAGTTTTATCGAATATCCAGCCAGCGTATACGGGCGTTAATCCACCTATAACGCCTATAGTACCTAAAGCGCCTCTTAGTCTGGCAAACACTGTTCTCCCGAAATATTCGCCGAGTATCGAATAATTTACTGGTGAGACGTTGCCTCCGAATGCGAAAAGCACAACGAATGCATATAGGCCCAATAGGCTGTCGCTTACCACTAAAACTAAGAATCCCGTTGCTAATGATACTTGCGCAACCAGCAAAATGGCCTTCTTGCTCATTTTGTCTCCTAGCCAACCTAGAACCAAAATCATAGGTACCGCTATGCCAGCGGTAAGTCCAACTATATTCGCTCCCATCTGTTCCCCCATTCCTTTCCACACAAAAATTGGTATTGCGTGGACTCCGAGGGCACTCTGGGTAGATAGTCTTACTGTAGTGCTAAATGCAAGTATCCAGAAAGAGGTAGTTTTGAGTGAGTCTTTGAATCCCATATTAAATGGTACATGAGTTTCCGAAACGGATGCGGTGTTTTTTGGATTGGATGGTTTTGCAGGTTCATCTAGATCTTTTATGCCGTCTGGAAGGAGTCCCATTGATTCGGGAGACCGCTTTATAAGTATTGAAAGAGGGAGAGCGGTTAATAGTACTAATGCGCCTAGAGTTATAGAGGCTGAGCGCCACCCATTAGCTGCGACCATGAGTGCTACTATTGGGGTGAAAATTGCCCATCCGACCCTGAAAGATGATGAATATACTGACATGGCGCGGGTACGATATTTGATGAACCAAAGGTTAGCGACCGCATGCATACATTGCAGGAATCCCATTTGGAATCCTAGACTTACCATGGTTAGGTATACGATTACGAAGTAGGGATAGCTGTTGACCTGGGCAAGCACTAGAAGACCAGTGCCACCCAAAGCTGCTCCTATGATTATTGGCAACCTGGGTCCCCATTTGTCTATCATCCAACCCGCCATTGGGCCTTCTAATCCGCCTTCAAATCGGGCCAATGTAAATACAAGGGAGAGTGCTGCGCTGCTCAACCTCAGCTCTCTCTGGATCGGTAGAAAAAACACACTCGTAACTGAGGTTTGAAGTGATCCGATGGTTACAATTACTGCTCCTATTCCGAGTAACCACCAGCCATAGAAAATGCCCAAAGGACCTTGCTTTATAGGTGTACTAGCTTTCATCTAATATGTGTTCTCCATAACGGGGACACGCTAGATTTTGGGAAGAATCTCCAAGATCAACTTAATTTCTTCATTGAATAAGAAGCAGTATATCCGTAAGATTCAGCAGTGTCACGGTAGCTTTAACTACTTTTCGGCCAAATTCACTGATTGTAAATAGATCAGTTATTAAGGTGGTTATACATTGACAGTTCGATTAGCCTTGTGGCTTTTTGCCCGAAGAGCAAGGCGTTCTATGTTATCGATGCTAGGAATTTCCCTGGCTGTTTTGTTATTGATAACGACTATTTTTGTGACACTTTTCTTTTTGACCAATTTGACACAAGCTGGATTCTCTCACTTATTGAAAGAGCATTCGGACGATTCTTATGTGGTAAGTATAGTTGTTCCAAATAGACCCATTGGAGTTCGTGATTACGTAAAGCTCGACTCCTTCGTTAAAGAAGCAACTCATCAGGCGCTGTTAGGATCACAAATTCCATATAGAACTTTGAGGAAAGGAATGACACAGAGCCTTCCTTACGTTGATGAACCTGGAGATAAGGTTAGTTCTATTAACAATTCTTTGGTTTCGTTTGTTTTCCAAGAACGTTTTACTGAATTTGCGGATCTCGTTACTGGGCGTTGGCCTAGTAAAACGGATGACTCAAAGGAGAAAGTGCTTCTTGTTGAAGGAGTTGTAGGAGTTTCCGCTTTTGAAGATTTGGGATGGACGTTGGGCAAAACTGTTTATGTGAGTCCTTTTCCTTCCGAACCTGAAGCAGTCATTGAATTGGTAATCGTTGGTGTAGTTCAGCCCAGGGATGAGTCATCTTGGTTTTGGTCCGATGGTGTATCAAAGTTCGATCTGATCGAAGTGGGTGGTTCAGAGAAAGTAACAGTATTTACCGATAAGGAGGTTTTCTTTGACAAGATAGCAAAACGATACCCGATTTTCTTGGGAGGGTTTTGGTGGAATCTATTACTAGACTCTGATGAAACTTCTTATGCTAATGCATCTTCGCTTGTGCCTTCGGTAACAGATATCGAGATTGAATTAAGTAAGAATTACCCTTCTTCATACGTCATAAGTATGTTGGGTAACATTCTTTCTGATTACCAGACCAAATTATCCTCAATGAAAGTACCATATTTTATATACATATCATTGCTCGCTGTTGTAATGATTGCATTTGTTTCGATCGTATCTGGCGCCCTAGCGTTCGAATGGATCTCAAGGGAGCTAATGCTTCTAAAGGCGAGAGGAATGAGTTTGATAGGCACAGGGATATCGATCTCGGTAATTAAGGGATCAATGATTGTTATGCCAGGGATCATAATAGGTCCAGTCCTTGCTTTGTTAGCTAATGGTATTTTGAGCTCTGGCAACAGTGAGATAAGTTCTTTGTCTATATCTACTTTCGTTCTGTCTGTTGTTGTAGGTGTCTTATTGGTTGCTTCCTATGTAGTTGTTTACCTGTCTGTGTCTGCGAAGATTGTTAATAGAAATTCCACTAATGAGGCACGTTTGTATGCTGCGGTTGCAAAGGGATTTGATCTTATAGTTATATTCCTCGCTTTTTTTGCATGGTGGCAACTTGGAAAGGAAGGGACTTTTATTCAAGATGCCAATGGTGTTGATGGAGGCACTTTGCAGGTGTTAGCACTTTTAGCTCCATCATTAATCATGGTTGCGTTGGGAATAATCGTTATACGGGCTTTGCCGGTTGTATTCCTGGCTGGCAAGCTCTTTACGAAGTCTTGGACTCCGCTTTGGGTCTCGATAACTCAACAGAGACTTATAGAGGATTATAAAAGATACAGGTCGGTAGTTTTAACTTTGATAATTATCACGGCCTTTGGGTTTTTTGCTGCGACAGTTCCAAGCACGGTAATCACAGGATATTTCGATCAAGCGAAGTTCTCCTTAGGAGCTGAAGCGGTCGTCAAAATGCCGGCTGGAAAGCATTTTGAGTCTTCGCCCACTGTCGCTAAACTTGAAGATAGCTATTTAGTCCAATCAGCTTCACCTGTTTACAGGACTCAAGTGATAGGGGGAAGTCAATCGGACGGGGTCAGTTATTTGTTATTGGGTATCGATTCAGAAAAGATGGCTGACGTATCTTGGTTTCGTGAGAGTTTTTCTGAGGAAAAGTCATTGTCACAGATCGCAAAATCAATCTCAGGAAAATCGCCAATTTTTAGTGGCGTTACTTTGCCAGCAAATGCAGAAAAAATCGGTCTATGGGTTCGCTCCGAAAGACCTTTCCCAAACTACAATATCTGGTTACTTTTCAGCGACGATAGTGGCAAATACGAAACTATCAAGCTGGGTGGTATAAATGACGTCGGTTGGATTTATAAAGATGTTGACATTAGTGGGTTATTGCCAGCAAATGGATCCCTGACACTGGTTGGAATTTACCTTTCAGGCGGCTATTTTTTGGGCTACGGGGGTGGTTCTATACAACTAGATGACATTTCCATTTCAAGCCATGGTGATACGACTGTATTGGAAGATTTTGAGTCTGATGTTGGGTGGAGCATTTTCCCTAGATTGGGCCTGATACAGGATGAGATGTTCTATGACACTCACGATCCCAAGTCAGGGAAAAGGAGTTTGCGATATGTATGGACAGATCCATTAACCACAACGATTGGAGGAGTATTTGCATCTCCAGTTCCAATGCCTATTCCAGCTATCGGGGGACCTAGTTTTAGTGAGAATCAGCGCATAGTGGTTCGCTTAGATGGTCAACCTTTGGAGTTTGAGATAAAGACTCTGGTGAGTGATTTCCCGACGTTATATCCTACGGATGGCCGTTTTATAGTAGCTGATTTTGGACATCTGACTTCATATATAGATTTGCTTCCTCAAATACGTGTGATTAAAGCAAGCGAACTGTGGCTAGATTTGTCTAGTGAACCAAACATAAATGAAATCGGTAAGCTTATAGATGACACTACCCCGGCTGGAATATTGCACCTGCAAAGAGAATTGGTATACCAAGAGACCTCTGACCCACTCAAAGTTGAGGTTTGGACTAGGCTGCATTTGATTTCACTGGTTGTAATAGGCTCGATATTAGTCATTCTCTTTTGTGTTTGGGGGGGGCGAGAGGCTAAACGAGTGCGGGAGGATTTAACAGGATTTCAGTTAATGGGAATGTCAAAACTCCAAATCATTATGTCCGTAACTCTGAAAAATATAGTCTTACTAGTCATTTCTATTTCGACCGGTATTCTAATAGGAATTTACGTAACTATGTGGTTGCTCCAATTCATGGATGCGAATTTCGGGAACACGCTTGTCGTCCCGTCTTTGGAAGTGACTTTCAACCCCATAATTTTCGCGATAGTCCTCCTTGAAATATTTGGAGCAGTAACCTTTGCAGGTTTGTTAGCGGTCTCAGTTGGCAGAAAGTTAGAGATGAGGACGCTTCTGAGGGTCGAAGGGAAGTGAGTACCACAGCCCTAATAAGGTTTGCATTTCTGATTGTAATTAGGCGTGTCGGATCTGACTGGCGAATACAGGCAACAGCAGGCTTTGGAGTATTGCTTGCTGTTGCGCTCATGGCGGCTGGAGTAATCTATTCTAAAGCACTAGCTGAAACTGCTTTGGCTAATACTTTGGCCACTGTATCTGACGAGGAGTTGGGTATAACTTACAGGACGTTCCACCAGTTGGAATTACCAGCTTTTGAGGCGAGCAATAATTATGTTGATGAATTTATAAGAAAGCCCATACAGCCTTTTATGGTGGAGGATGTGTTGTTAATTCAGACTTCCACACTGTTTCTTTCAGGTTCCCCAATATTTGATGTGCCCAACGCTAGTCGTCCTAGAAGCTCAGTTCAGTCAATATCAAAACTGCCAGAAAACGTCATTGTAATTCAAGGGCGATTTCCAAGGGCAAATTCTGACCGACTGGAAGTTGTTATCGACTCGTACGGAGCATCGGAGCTTTCTATTTCAATAGGAGATCAATTCAATGCTTTCCGACCCGAAAGCATTGTTAGTCATATAGTCCCAATAGAGGTTGTGGGAATTTTTGAGCCTCTGGATAGGGCTAACCACTATTGGGCAGTAGGTGGATGGGACAGATTTACCAACACTAGTAGGGAATGGGCAGCGTTGCCTTTATATACTGGGAAAGATCAAATCTTAAAGGTGTTGCCCAATTACATACCTGCTCTACAGACAGACTTTTTGTGGCTTTTTACTACTGACAGGATTGGACTCAGTGCTGATCATGTTGATGGTTTGCAAACTGCTATAAAGGACATAAAGGAGGGTATTCGCAATAACGTCCCTAATTCTTCCTGGAGAACTGAGCTCGATACGATTCTGGAGGAATATTCCAGCCTACTGTTGCTGGCAAGAGTACCGCTCTTGCTGGTCATATTTCTTGTAGTGAGTGTGCTGCTTTATTATATGTTTTTGATAGCTGGCCTTATTGGGCGAGTACGGACGGCTGAGATAGCTGTCTTTCGCAGTAGAGGGGCTTCCACAACACAGGTTTTGCTGGTGATTTTTGTAGAGGGATTAATAATAGCTTTGCCTGGTGTAATTGTGGGGCCATTTCTTGCACAAATGCTTGTGGCGTTGACGGGGTATATATTTCCGATGGCTGCTGGGGGTCAAAGTCTGGCTGTTGGAAGTTTTTCAATCTCCACATTTGCTTTAGGTGCTCTAGCTGCGCTATTTACTGTAGTAGTGTACACATTCACTATAATTAGGGCTTCCAACAAAGGAATTGTAGCACTCCAAACATCTTCTTCCAGACCACCAGAAATGCCTTTTATCCATCGTTATTACATAGACCTGGCGTTACTCATAATTATTGGACTCTTATGGTGGCAAATTAAGTCAAGGGGATCATTTTTAATCCAACCTGCGATGGAATCTACTACTGAGATAGACGTGACGCTTCTGTTGGGGCCTGTGGTAGGGATTATTGTGGCTGGGCTAGTCATAATGAGGATAATACCTATTGCTTTAAGATTAATTAGGTGGATTATGGAGCCTTGGAGTCCAGCATGGGTAGTACATGCCTTGAATGGAATTGCGCGAGATCCTATACCAGCTAGTTCGCTGCTAGTGCTATTGGCCCTAGCTTCATCTCTGGGGATGTTAGGCTCTTTACTACTTTCTACTTTGGAACGAAGCCAGGAGGATCAGGCTCGTTACGAAGCAGGAACTGATCTAAGAATTGAGATTGAATCCGGTGATCAATTGAAAGTGGATGGAAGATTACTGGGTCAGTTAAATGATAAACCGGGGGTGTCTTCGTCAACGAAAGTCTTCCGTTTTGATACCAGAGTAACAACTGAAAGCTTTGGAAGTTCTGCGGAACTGTTAGCTATAGATGTGAAATCATTCCTAGATACAGCATGGATACGCCAGGATTTAGTGGAGTCGTCCACTGTATCAGCTTTGATGTCAACTGAAATAGGTGATGAAAAAACTAGAGGATTTCCTTTGCCTTCGGAAGCTACTGCTCTTGGTATTTGGGTTCAGGCTGGAAGATTGCCACAAAGAACTTTTCTTAATGCTCGACTTCAAGATGATAACGGATCTTACTTCGATGTTAGCCTGGGCGAAGTCCAAGATCATGGATGGCATTATATGGAACAATCTATTCCAAAGATAAGGCCAAAATCCCGTAGATATAGTGAGTTGAAAATTAAGGCACCGGTTACTCTTAGGTCACTGTGGTTAAGTGGCAGAGGGAGTGGATCACAAAGTGGTGTCATATTTTTTAACGAATTACGGGTCCTAACGGAACAGTCATCAATCGAAATACCTTCATTTCAAGTTCTAGGTAGATGGCAAACGATTGACGACGTGTCTACTCCAGGGTTGTATGACCTAAGTGTCACAGAGGGTGTTGTTCGAGATTACCGCTCTAGTATGAGTTTCACTTGGATAGGAGGGACGTTGGCTACTAGGGGTATAAGCTATGGCAATGAGGTTAAGGCAGTCCCAGGGATTGTTAGCAAAGAGTTGTTAAACAATAAGGTGCAAGTGGGAGATATAATTCCTGTTTTTGTGCAATCGATTGCAGTTCCCGTTGTTGTAGTTGATAGCTTAGAGTTTTTCCCTACACTGGATCCAAGAGAGGAGCCATTCCTGATAGTAGATGCAGAGTTATTATTAGAATACATCTACTTACATAGTAATCGAAAAGTGAATGGTGCCGAAGAGATCTGGTTGAAGTTGAACGAAGGTTATTCAACTCCCGAAGTGATTGAATCTGTAAAGAGCTTGAATTTTACTCCAAAGAATACATTCCAAGCTGATGAGATGATACAGGCTAGAACGTCCGATCCTCTATTGGCGGCCGGGTGGACCGGACTACTCACGGTATCTTTTCTTGCAGTGATTATGGCGAGCACATCGGGACTAATTCTCTACACTTATGTCGATGTGAGGGGTCGTGTATCAGAGTTTGCAATTTTGAGGAGTTTAGGATTTTCCAAGTCCCAAGTGAATGGACTGGTTTGGTTTAATCTGGGTATTACAATAGTATTCGGTTTAGTGATTGGGACTTTGGGGGGGCAATTATTGGGGATATCTGTACTGCCTTTGCTTGAGGTTGCAGAGGACGGTTCTAGGATAACTCCGCCTATGGCCATAAGAAATAATTGGTACGCGATGGTAGTAGCCTACGTCGTTATTGGTGTTGCAACGTTTGTGACCGTGTTAACACTTGCGTGGGCTATTGGGAGATTGGAACTACAAAAGTTGATTAGATTAACAGATGCCTAGTTATGTGGAGGAAACGCATTGAATAAAGCAGAGGCCTATATTGTGTGCCAAGATTTGTTTAAGGCTTATAAAGGTGCTGAGTTAGAAGTTGTTGCTTTGCGTGGGATTGATATGGAAATAATGCAGGGTGAATTTGTTGGTATTATAGGCTCTAGTGGATCAGGTAAAACAACCTTGCTTAATATATTGTCAGGTCTAGATAAACCTTCCTCTGGCCAAGTACGGATAGGTGATCGTGACCTACTTAATATGTCTGAAAATGACTTGGTGACTTTCAGGAGAGAAGAGGTTGGTTTCGTTTGGCAGAGTCCTTCACGAAATATATTGCCATATCTTAAAGCGGTTGAGAATGTTGAATTGCCTATGGTGATATCCGGGAAATCTGTCGTTGAGCGTCATGAAAGGGCTATGGATCTATTGTTAGCTCTTGGACTAGAATCCAAGGCAGGTCGATACCCTGATGAATTATCTGGAGGAGAGCAACAACGAGTTGCCATTGCAGTTGCATTGGCGAATCGACCAGGGTTATTGCTTGCAGACGAGCCTACAGGTGAATTAGATACTAGGACAGCCAACGATGTACTTAAAGCCCT
>CAZBMS010000052.1:0-10040 GCA_964493125.1 uncultured Dehalococcoidia bacterium
AGCGCGCTCCATAAATGAGCCATCATCCACAAAGATACGGTTTACGGAAGGGACTTCAGCCAAAACATCCAGGCTATCCGATAGCATCTTCAGTTTACGCTTCATTACCACGTGATAGTCTTGCCATTGAGCATACCTCGCAACCTTACCTTTACCTGATTCGAATTCGTCAGAATGTTCCTCGGGCAAGTAGCTCATAGCTACAACAATGATGGATTTCGCTCCAGGCAATAGTTTCTCAGGATCACTAGCTCTCCACACACGATTCTCGTTATACCAAGGCATGCCATCCATGTAACCTTTCCTTATACTGTCAATTGCAGTCGCGCTGTCTTCCGAGAAAGGTTCCGCGGTAGTAATTTTAACTATGTCAAACCCTAAATTGACCGCGAGTGAAACTATCTTTTTCTTAACATCTAATCCACTTGTAGTCGACACTATAAAACCTATAATGAACTGAGCTTAAGTACTTAGTATAAGTCATTAACACATATCGGCTCTCCTTGACACCATAACAAGCCATTGTTAGCATTGTTAGTCATGGTTTTCATCAGATTGACAGTAATGGGCAGAGTTATTATGCCGAAACCACATGCTCTCTTTATTTAACAGGAGAAACTGATTTGTCTAGTATATCCGCTCTGATTTGCAGATCTTGTGGTAGAGAATACCCTGTAGAGCCAATAAATGCTTGCGATTATTGCTTCGGGCCGCTCGAAGTTGCTTATAACTATGAAGCTATATCTAAGGTTATAAGTCGCAAAAAAATCGAATCTGGCCCCTATTCCATGCTTAGATATCACGACCTGCTACCAATCGATTTGGAGAATGCTGTCGAGATAAACGCCGGATTCACTCCTCTTATGAAGTGCAGCAACCTGGGGAAAGCACTGGGGCTTGAAAATTTATATATAAAGAATGATTCGGTAAATCCTACATTCTCATTTAAGGACAGAGTAGTGACAGTCGCAGCTACTAAAGCCCGAGAATTCGGGTTTGATACCCTGGCATGTGCATCTACCGGCAACCTCGCATGTAGTGTTGCAGCCCACGCTGCTAGAGCTGGAATGAAAGCGTTCGTATTCATACCAGCTGACTTAGAAAGAGGCAAAGTAGTAGGTGCAGCAGTATATAACCCGACACTGATCGCAGTAGACGGTTCCTACGATGAAGTAAATCGCCTCTGTTCGGAAATAGGAGACAATTATCCCTGGGCATTCGTCAACATAAACATACGCCCCTTTTACGCAGAGGGCAGCAAGACTCTGGCTTATGAAGTAGCTGAGCAACTAGGATGGAAGGCTCCTGATCACACAGTTGTACCAGCAGCCTCTGGTTCTATGTCCACAAAAATATGGAAGGGGCTGAAAGAATTTTCAAACCTAGGCCTTATAGGAAAAGTTAACACCAGAATGCACGTCGCACAACCCGAAGGCTGTTCACCAATAATTGAAGCGTATGATTCCAAAACCCTCCAAGTCAAACCTGTTAAAGCAAATACGATCGCGAAATCCTTGGCGATTGGCAACCCTACAGATGGAATCTATGCCCTGAAAACTATCCAAGAATCAAAAGGCTCCGCTGTCGTAGCAATGGAAAGCGAGATAGCGGACAGCATAAAGTTACTTGCTGAAACTGAAGGTATTTTTACTGAAACGGCCGGGGGAGTGGTCATATCAGGTCTCAAAAGGTTAGTTAATGAAGGTAAGATCAAACGTGATGAGCTAACTGTAGCTTACATAACTGGAAACGGCCTAAAAACTATAGAGGCGGTAGAAGACGCGGTCAAACCAGTGTTTACTAAGCCCAATTTGGAAGCTTTCGAAGAGTCTATGCACGCCGGAGCTACACTATAACGGGAGTTAATATCATATGGTTAACAAACGGATTAAATTTACTTTCCCACCAGTATTAATTACTGAGCCCGTAATTCATAAAATTGGTCAGGACTTTGATGTTGTTACGAACATTAGACGAGCAGACGTCCGTGAAGAGATGGGCTGGGTAGTCCTAGAGCTAACGGGCTCTACAGAAGAAATAGATAGAAGCCTGGATTGGGTAAGAAGTCTAGGCGTTAGAATAGATCCTGTTGGAGGAGACGTGGTAGAAGGCTAGCTTTACTGACTAACAATTGCTCAAATAAATTATTGAGCCTGAATGTCTTAGGAGGATGAGGAACAAATGAGTGTAACTATAAGAATACCCGGCCCCTTACGAAGGGTCACAAATGGTCAATCACAGGTTTCAGTGGAGGCCACAACCGTTGCAGAAGCAATCGATTCCCTAGACTCGGAACACGCAGGAATCAAAGATAGGATTTGTGACGAAACTGGAGACCTTAGGTACTTTGTAAATGTGTACCTTAACGGCGAGGATGTCCGTTTCTTAGATGGAACTAATACCATTGTCAATGCAGGAGATGAACTAAGTATAGTGCCTGCAGTCGCTGGCGGCGCTATCTGAATTATTAATTCGCAATTAGCGAATTAACTTATGCCTCTGTTCTAACCTAGCTTCTTCGTTTGCCGTCTGATATCCAGAAAGGAAATCCACTTTGAATTTTTCAAATGTACCAGCGATTATGGATTCTCGGATTTCTCCCATCAGTCGCGTAAGAAATCTCAGATTATGTATTGAGGCAAGCCTCAGTCCAAGCAATTCCTTTGCTTTAAACAGGTGATGCAAATAACCAATAGTGAAATTAACACAAGTGTAACAGTCACAATTAGCTTCAACTCCGTCTGAGCTGCCTTTAAACATCGCAGTAGCTACATCTATCCTACCAAATCTAGTGAAAAGCGCCCCATTACGGGCAATTCGAGTGGGTAAGGCACAGTCAAACATGTCAACACCATAAGAAACACCCCTGACGAGATCTTCAGGAGAACCTACTCCCATAAGATACCTAGGCTTATCTGCGGGCAAAAGTGCAGCGCTAAATTTTACCATCTCATACATTTTAGACTTCGGCTCTCCGACTCCCAAACCACCTATTGCATACCCTGGGAATCCAAGTTCAGTAATGAAAGCCGCGGATTCTTCCCTAAGGTTCTCAAACATGCCTCCCTGAATGATCCCAAAAAGTGATTGTTCTCCAGCAGGCATACTTGCTAAGCACCTTTCAGCCCACCGGTTAGTTCTATGCATCGCATCACGTGCAACCACTGTGTCATCCGTATAGGCTATGCACTGATCAAACGCCATGACTATATCTGCACCTAGTTGGGCTTGATAGTCCATTACAATTTCAGGGGTGAATAGGTGACGGCTGCCGTCGATATGGGATCTAAACTCCACTCCCTCATCACTAACCGTCGCCTGCTCAGCCAAGCTATAAACCTGGAATCCACCACTGTCAGTCAATGTAGTCCCATTCCAACCCATGAATTTCCCTAAACCACCAAACTCCTTAACGGTTGAAACACCAGGGCGTAAATATAAATGGTAAGTATTTCCTAATATCACATCAGCATTCAACGCAACCAGCTCATCTGGCACAAGTGATTTAACCGAAGCTTGCGTGCCTACTGGCATAAATGTTGGGGTTTTCACAATACCATGAGGAGTCTCTAGGATCCCTGAACGACCGCCTGAATCAAGATGCTGTACCAGAAACTTTATGCTCATATGATAATCACCAAACCGTAGACTTGATCTGCACTAAGTATTTATTGCTACTGAAACTTCCTTAGAGAAGGGAAAATCAAAAAACATAGAATGCTAACCAAGCCATATGCTATTCCGCTTATCAATATTGTATCTGCCACACCACTCGCTATATCACCACCTAATTTAATTATGCCCAGATCCAGACCTTCAGGTCGCTTAAGAATTTCCGCAATTCCACCCAGTATCATAACCCCTATCCACGTCATACCTTGGATAGTCGTTTGGAAACTCATGACACGGCCTCGTAAATCATCTGGGGTTAATATCTGCATCGCTACTATCCGCATGGCTCTGAACATTACCTGCGCAAGGCCCATACCAAAAACCAAAACCATAGTTAAAGCAAAGATTTCAGACTTGGAAAAAGCTATTAACAATCCAGTATTCAATATAGCTACAAACAACAATATATACCCTCTATGACCAACATTGGATAAAGATACCACTGCCACCGCACCAGCTGCACCACCTAAAGTGGATACAGTCATGAGATATCCCAATCCAGTCGCTCCTTCCCCTAGCATAGCATCAGCAAAAATTGGCAACATAAATCCTGCGGCACCACCAATCATAGCGAATGCGACTCCAATACTTACCAATCCAAGAAGTACTTTTTCGTTCCAAAGATATTTAAATCCGTCGAAGAATGAACTTCTTTCCCCAGAGCCCTTTTGCTTAGCACGCTGCTCTACAGGATCCCACTTTAGAAAAAACAAGGTGACTGCCGTGAAAAGCTGCATCAACGCTGTAGAGGCAAAAAGTACACCTTCCCAACCCGAACCAATCACACCAATCAATACCGCTCCAATGGCCGGACCAGCAACTCTTGGCCAAGTGTCAGCTACATTATCCCAAGCGGTTGCATTTGAAAGATGTTCTTTGTCTACTATGCTGCCTAACAATGCTTGGTGGCCTGGTCTACCTATGGACTGTATTATCCCACTCAGCACTGATGACACCAAGAAATGCCACCATTCGATAAGTTCAAGGACAATCAGGACCGCTACAGCACCCCAAAGCAGAACAAGAAGTGACTCGGTAATTTTGACTAGGAACCGTCGATCGATTTTATCTGCAAGGAACCCTCCGATAAACGGCATGATAAGCATAGGCCAAGACAAAGATGAAGTAACAAATCCTAACAGAAATGGCGAATCGGTGATTTCCCAAACCATCCAAGCTCTCAAAAATACACGCATAGATCGCGCCATATTCGAACTAGCTCGCCCAGCCCATAGAATACGGAAATTCGAGATCTCAAAGGCCATAAGGGAACTACGTATGCCTGATAAAGGTCTGTTTTTGTGAAGTTTCACTTAATTCTCTAAGGGCGTATTGGGATTACAATTAATCTTATATCCCTAAGCAATCCTATTCTGGTAATAGCTCACAAATTTCCTAAGAGCCGAAGCCGTGCCCTGCAACCCGTGAAGAGTCGGTATGCCTGCTTCTGTAAGTACGCGATAGAAATTGTCTGCTACGTCCGCAGGTGGATGGGGATGTGATCCTGACATAGCCACAACATAAGGTTTACGGGCCCTGCTTTGAAAGTCGACCAATAGATCAGGTCCATGCCCCCTATATAAGGATGCATCCCCATCTCTAACTACTACATGCACCTCGTGAACAATAATATCTATGTTGGGATCATCATTGAGTACGTCCAGCACATTATTCAAATGCTCAGGATCATTTAATGTACGACCCTCTATTGGATTCTGATAAGTGCTTCCGACAACATTAAATTTTTGGAGTATTCGCTCATATGAACTTTCTTCAAGAGACGGTATTCGAAATCCCGCATTTGAAAATACATTGGTCATCTCAGTGGCATGACCACCAGACAACGCCAGCAAACCTAGGCGATCTCCAATGGTAGGGGGCAAAACCAAAAGAAGCTTAGATAATTCAAAAATCTCCTCTATGCTTTCCACCTTTATCGCACCAGATTGTACAAGCATAGCGTCCCATATAGCTGGTCCAGTAGTAAACGACGTAGAATGGGCTGCAACCGCTCGAGCAGCGTCTTCACTCTCCCCGACTTTCAGAACCATCACAGGCTTAGAAGCACTTACGTCACGGAGAGAATTATAGAATCTCTTGCCATCCCGCACTCCCTCCAAATACATACCTATAGCTAAAGTATCTGTATCATCTTTGAAATAGTCTAAGTAGTCTGGACTATCCAATATAATTCCATTCCCCATGCTCACGAGTTTACTTATCTTTATGCCATTCGCTACACACCCTCTCGCAAATCCACCTGACTGAGAACCGCTCTGAGAAACGAATGCCAGACTACCGGAATCACCGTAATAGCCTCCCAAATTTACACCTATTCCTATCTTTGGATTGAATACACCTAGGCAATTTGGGCCAACAATATTCAGACCGCCTTCCCTGCAAAGCTTAATTAACGCTTCCTCTCTTTCAATTCCTTCTAGTGTACCAATTTCACCATAGCCAGCCGTATACAAATGTGCACCTGAGACCTTCTTTGCAACACAGTCCGCTATTACGTACTGCGCAACTTGGGCAGGAACAGAAATAATTACAAAATCAATATCGCCAGGGACATCCACCAATCTTTCGTAATTTTGGAACCCCAACTCCTCCGCACTAGGCCATTCATTCTTGTCAATGTTAATGTGGTATTTGGGTCCATCGAATGGCAACACAGTACGCAACCAATTGTGATTGTCTATCTGCTTTGATCCAACTACTGCAACGCTTCTTGGATTGAATATACGATCCAGCTTACCCATCAAAAACCCTCTCGCTTAATCAATGTCATAGACGCTTCAACAACTATGACTTCATCTCGATATGCAAAACACGGGGAAAGGCATAAAGACTCCACACAAGGATTGCTATCAACAAAATCAGAAATTATCAGTAAGGTTTTTTCCATCACTTCCGTTCGTGGAGCAGGCAATGTGCCGTATCCATTCAACAAACTACTACCCTTAGGCTCCCTAATTATTAACCGGGAATCCTTTTCGGTAAGTGGTGCAATTCTATAGGCCACATCCTCCCAAACTTCCACAGCCATCTTCCCGTATCCAAAAGATAATACAGGACCAAAAAGTGAGTCTCGGAAAACAGATACCATAATCTCGAGTCCACGAGACGGAACTTTAGTAACCGTCAGACTCTTAACTTCGGGGTCCCAAGACGCATAATCATTAACTAATTCTGAAAAAGTTGAGCGCAATTGCGTTTCAGATCCCAATGGAACCGAACCAATCGTGTTTGTTAGCAAGCTGCTCCCAGAGACAGGCCTAATAGAAACAGGATACCCCAACATACTGGCCACTTTCGCTGCCTCGTCTACAGTGCTAGCCACCGCCGTCTCGACAACCGTAATACCAGCACCAACCAATAACTCCTTAGCCTCCGAGTCAGTAAGGACTAAAGTGGAACCTATATCCATATTGGCCACAAGCTTCTCTAAAGCGTTCATTACTCAAGCTCCTCAAAGCAATACGACAAACTGAGGTATTGGTAGCATTATCTATTAACTAAGTCAATAGTTACATAAATCCTACCAGTTTAGACTCGTTAAGTTATTGGATGACTTGCTTCGTACTGTGATATCGCATCCTGATATTCTAACGTCAGACCTATTTCATCCAAACCCCTTAACAAACAATCACGACGAAAGGAGTCAATTTCAAATTCTGCCGTGTACTCATCTGAGCCAGTCACTAAACACCGCTCTAAATCAACACTTATTTCGTAATCAGGATCATCCTTGGAACGTTCCATAAAATGACCAACTGCCTCATCGGTAAGTTCAATCGGCAACATACCATTCTGAAAGCAGTTGTTCTTGAAAATATCAGCGAAGCTTGAACCTATAAGAGTCCTAAATCCATAATCTTCCAAAGCCCATGGGGCGTGTTCTCTAGAGGACCCACTACCAAAATTCGGCCCGGTAATAATGATTGTAGATCCTTCATATCTTGGATCGTTTAAAATAAAGTCGGGGTTAAGCGCTCCATCATCAAGCTTCCTCCAAGAATCGAATAAAAACTCTCCGAATCCTGTACGTTCAATGCGCTTCAAATATTTCGCCGGAATTATCTGATCGGTGTCAACATTCGCCCTTTCTAATGGCAAAGCCTTGCCAGTAACATTTTTGTACGGTTGCACGGTCTACTCCTAGCTAATATTCCAGTCTCTTATATCTACAATATGACCCTCTATAGCTGCAGCTGCAGCCATCTCAGGGCTCATAAGATGCGTACGACCTCCAGGACCTTGCCTACCCTCGAAATTACGGTTAGATGTCGACGCGCATCGCTCTCCTGGTCCCAGGATATCTGGATTCATACCAAGACACATCGAGCAACCCGCATCACGCCACTCAAAACCGGCCTCTACAAAAATCTTGTCCAAGCCTTCAAGTTCTGCCTGAGCTTTTACAGCAGTTGATCCTGGAACTACCATCGCACGCACTTTATCGTTTACACTTTTACCTTTCACTACCTCCGAAGCAGCTCGCAAATCCTCAATACGTGAATTGGTACACGACCCTATAAACACACGATCTATGTTTATATCTTGGACAGCCTTACCTGCCTCTAAATCCATATACTGAAGTGCACGCTCCGCAGCTTCTTTCTCTACCTGTGAATTAAATGAGCTAGGTTCTGGTATGTACTCCGTAACGGGAATCACCATGCCAGGATTAGTACCCCACGTAACGAACGGAGCCAAGTCTGATGCTTCAAGTTGAACAACCGTGTCATAAATAGCATCTTGATCTGATTTAAAAGAAAGCCACTTCTCTGAAGCAACTTCAAAATCTTCGCCCTGGGGAACCTCCGGCCTATTCCGGAGATATTCAACCGTTTTTTCATCTGGCGCCACCATACCTGCTCTTGCACCAGCCTCAATTGACATATTGCAAACTGTCATACGGCCTTCCATCGACAAATCACGTATGGCTTCACCCGTATACTCAACAACATAGCCGGTCGCTCCACCTACCCCAATCTTACCGATAACCGCCAAAATGATATCCTTCGCGGTAACACCAGTGGGCAATTTACCATTAACCCTAATTTCCATAGTCTTTGGCTTAACCTGCCTCAATGTTTGGGTCGCAAGAACGTGTTCTACCTCTGAGGTTCCGATCCCAAATGCCAAAGCACCAAATGCACCATGTGTCGAAGTGTGGCTGTCACCGCACACTATAGTCTTGCCAGGTTGCGTGTAGCCACGTTCTGGGCCTATGACATGTACGATACCCTGGCCTGGACTATTCATATCAAAATAAGTAATCCCGAACTCTTCCACGTTACGATCTAAGGCTTCAACTTGAGCACGCGATATGGGATCTGCTATTGGCTTATCTCTATCGGTGGTAGGAACGTTGTGATCAACCGTCGCAATAGTTAGATCTGGACGCCTAACTTGACGCTCATTCATCCTAAGTCCATCAAAAGCCTGCGGCGAGGTCACTTCGTGAACCAAGTGTAAGTCTATGTAAATTACTGCTGGTTGACCGGGTTGCTCAGCTACAACATGCTGATCCCATATTTTTTCGAACATATTCTTAGGCATATTGTCCCTTCCAATAAGATTGGCTAAAGCCTACTTTATTCAAATCGTAACCTTTTCTCAAATATATCAAGCAAAGGTTACAGCTTCTGCTGGCCTCTCTACATCACCCATACTCAACAAGCGATTAATTGCGCTCATGTAAGCTTTGGCACTAGCTACAATAATATCAGTGTCACCACCCCTACCAACAAAAGACTGACCATTACTCTCTATCTTTATTGTAACTTCCCCTACAGCGTCAATACCCTCTGTTACAGCCCTTACACTGAACTCAGTCAAAGTATTAGGAACGTTTACGACTCGGTTAATCGCCTCACAAACGGCATCAACTGGACCTGTGCCAGTAGCCGCGTTTGTTTTGATCTCTCCCTCAGGGGAAACTATTCTAACCGTTGCAGTTGGTACTTCATGATTGCCGCTCGACACTTGGACGTGATCTAGCTTATAAACCTCATCAAAAGCTCGCCTTTGATTAGTCATTAACGATTCCAAATCCCTGTCAGTAACTTCCCTTTTCTTATCAGCCAATTCCTTAAAGTTCTCGAAAATTCTACTCAGCTCTGCATCTGTCGGCTGGTACCCTAGCTCGTTAAGCCTAGACTTCAGACCATGACGACCGCTCAACTTACCTAACACCAGTTCACTACTAGGCCAACCAATACTTTGAGGATCCATAATCTCATAAGTAGTACGGTCCTTCAGAACACCATCTTGATGAATACCTGATGCATGCCTAAACGCATTCCGTCCAACTATCGCCTTATTGGGTTGAACAGAAAACCCGGTAATGTCACTCACAA
>CAZBMS010000053.1:0-9625 GCA_964493125.1 uncultured Dehalococcoidia bacterium
CCGCGGGTTGCCCCTCTAACCAAAGTTCCATTTTCGTAGTGGAGCGCGACCGCTAAACCGTCAATTTTTAATTCGGAGGCGAGCCGAAATCGATTTCCTTCTAATGTTTGCTCGATTCTATCGAACCAACTTTTCAACTCTTCTTTGTTGAAGACATTTCCAAGACTTAGCATAGGTTGTTGGTGTTCTACTTCGGCAAATCCGGATATGGCCCGAGTGCCTACTCTTTGAGTTGGAGACTCTGGAGTAATTAACTTAGGGTTTGCTGTTTCCAAGTTTATTAGCTCTCTAAACATACTGTCATATTCAGAATCGCTAATAACTGGATCGTTGAGAATGTAGTACCTGTGATTATGATAATCGAGCTTCGCTCTAAGCTGCTCGATAATATGTTCGGTCGAATTATCTGACATAATCTAGTCCTAGAAGGTTCAATTGAGTATATCAAGGCAAACAAATACTGCCTATCCGTTTGATAAGTTGCTATACTCTGGACTCAGATTTTAGGCTAGGTATTAATATGGTAAAAGTACTTCCGTTCCGTGGTTTGAGATATTCAGTAGATGCTGTGACAGAAGATCTAAGCGGTGTCATATGCCCGCCTTATGACGTCATTTCCCTAGACGAACAATACAAGTTAAGAGGGTCGTTATCTTCTTACAATTCAATTAATCTGGAATTACCTGAAGGGGATACGGGAAAACGTTATGACGACGCAAAGTCGAGATTGATAAGTTGGCAAACCCAGGGAATTCTTAAGAGAGATTCAACTCCCAAATACTACTTATTGAGCCATCAATTTAAGTTTGATCAAAAGTCTATAGAAAGATGGGGCCTAACTGCGGCCGTTCGCCTTGAAGATTATCGAGAAGGTTTGGTTTTGCCTCACGAAGAGACTGGACTTGCGGCAAAAGAGGATAGATTTAGCCTTATGAAAGCGTGCGAAGCGAATCTTAGCCCAATAATGTCTTTATTTAGAGATGAGAAGAGCAAGTTTAAAGAATTAAGAAATACCTATACAAGAAAAAAATACCCCGATTATTTTTTTGATATGGGAGAGGGGCCAAGCTATGAAACGTTCGCGATGTGGGCCGTCGAAGGAAAAGAGATAGAAGGTATCGTAGATCAATTATTTGATGGGAAGCCTCTTTTTATTGCTGATGGGCATCACCGGTATGAAACAGCTATGAGATATAAGGAATGGCTTCAAAGCCAATCGGAATATTGGGCTGAAGATAGTGCTGCTAATTTTGTGATGATGACCCTAATTGAGTTTGATGACCCAGGATTGATGATTCTTCCATATCACCGGACTTTGGGCCATATAAGTACGGATTCCTATACTAAACTCAAAGAGGGTTTACTAGAAGTTTTTGAAGTTATCCCAGGTTCTACACCGATAACATCAGGAAGAGAATTGGAAAGTATGGTTCAGGCATCAGAAGGGGTGGTAATCGGAATTCATGACGCGATGGACAGTGCGTATCTGCTTCGGCTCCGGGATGATTTCTCTCTAGACGAACTTAGTGAATTGCCTGAGAGAGATACGCTTGGGAAGCACGGGGCTTGGGTTCTTCAGCAGATTTTGGAGCAGCAAATCGGAGATCAGGTTGAAAAACTAGAGTACTCTCATGACCCTGAGGAAGTATGGGATAGTGTTGTTGACGGTCATAAAGTTATGGGTTTTTACTTGAATGCTTTCCCACTTGATCTTTTTGAATCGATCGTTTCCATGGGTAGTAAATTGCCTAGGAAGTCGACCTACTTCCATCCCAAGTTACCTACTGGGATGGTGTTCAATTTGCTCAGTGGGAAGTTATAGGCTAGGTTTCTTGGTCAAAATATCTGTGTGCATTTATGTGGAGGATAGCCTTAAGTAGGCGATAATATGAAATTATCGGAGTTGTATGACGGTGGTACGCCGTCAATATCATTTGAGATTTTCCCTCCACGAACAACGGAGGCATTAAAGGCTCTTCGAGATCGATTGCCTAGGCTTATTGAGCTTGAACCTTCATTTATATCTGTCACTTATGGAGCGCTCGGCAGTAGTAGATCGCTAACGTTGGAAATCAGCTCTCTCATAAGGAATGAGTATGGGGTCGAAACTGCACATCATCTTACATGTGTAGGTTCTAGCCGAAGTGAAATAACGGCGATGCTTGAGGAGATTCGAAAACATAATATAGAAAACATAGTAGCGTTGAGAGGAGATCCACCGAGAGGCGACTTGGTATTTAATGCTCCGGTTGATGGGTTCAGGCATGGAGATGAGTTGGTTAGCCACATTCGGGACTTCGGAGGATTTGGCGTAGCTGTTGCAGGATATCCTGAGAAACATATTGAGGCGCCGGATATGGAGACCGATTTATTGAACTTGAAGCGTAAGGTGGATAGTGGAGCGGATGCGATAATAACGCAGTTGTACTTTGACAACAGTCATTTTTACAAATTCGTTGAAAATTGTAGAGCTATTGGCATTGAACAGCCGATTATCCCAGGGCTTATGCCGATCCTATCTGGGACACAGATTCGGAGGATAACCGAAATGTGCGGCGCTACCATATCTGAGGATCTTATGAGTAAGCTGGAAGATGCTGGAGAAGACATTTCCTTGGTTCGTGAGATTGGGATAGATCATACTGCTAGGCAGGCAAAAGACCTATTAGATAATGGTGTGCCTGGTATTCATTTTTACGTTTTGAACAGACATTTCCATATCGCAGAGATAATGGAACGTATCGCCGAATAACCCTAGGCGAGTCTATATTTTTACTAGACTGGCTCTGTCTATATTGGCAATGGATCCTATTTCATTAAGCACAGTCTCAGATACATTATCATCTAAACCTACTACCATCATTGCTTTTCCTCTAGGCGCTTCTCTGCCAACTGCCATGAATGCTATGTTGATGTCATGGCTTCCGGTTAGTGTGCCTAGCGCACCTATCATTCCAGGTTTGTCTTGATGCTCTATAAAAAGCAGATATTCGCTTGAAGGTACTACGTCTATCAGGTAGTCGTTAACTTGAACTATATGGGTTTCTTTCTGGATTCGAGTTCCCGTGAGAGAAAAGCTGCCCTTATCAGTATTTGCCACTATTGTGATCGAGGCGTTATATGCTGCAGACGCTGTATCGGTTTCTTCGATTATTCTTAGACCTCTCTGAGTTGCAAGTAAATTTGCGTTGACCAAGTTAACCTTTTCTTCAGAAACAGGACCCAAGAAACCCACAAGTACTGCCGCTTTAAGAGTTGGCGTACTGTAAGCCGCCAATTCTCCTGAGTACTTTATTGTAAGTGAAGAAAATTGGCCTTCTGCAAGTTGAGAAACTAACTTCCCAAGTGCGGTTGCTGTATCAAGGTAAGGGAGAACAACTTCTTGTACATCAGGGGACAGAAAAGGTACGTTAACGGTTGATTTCGCGGATTTACCATTGAGTACCTCTAAAGCTTCTTGCGCAACTTCTTTGGCTACTTCCGTTTGCGCTTCCGTGGTTGATCCGCCCAAGTGAGGGGTACTAATGACATATGGATGCTTTATTAGTTCGGTTGCTCCAGGTGGTTCCTGTACAAACACGTCGAGTGCGGCTCCAGACACTTTCCCACTATTCAGATTCTCTATTAATGCGGTTTCATTTATTATGCCGCCTCTTGCTACATTTATAAGTTTTACTCCATCTTTCATCATGTTTAACTCGGTATTGCCGATTAAACTTTTGGTTGTGTCAGTCATCGGAACATGCACCGTAATAAAATCGGAATGTTCGTACAAGCTTTCCAATGTCGTGAGCTTTATCCCGAGTCTATTTGCGTGTTCTTTAGAAATATAAGGATCGTAGCCCAACAGTTGCATTTCGAAACTGCTTGCTCGTCTTGCTACAGCTGTGCCTACTTTCCCAAGGCCGATAATACCTAAGACTTTGCCCCTTACTTCAGAACCTATGAATGTGCTTCGCTTCCATTCGCCTTCTCTCATTGCCGCATTGGCTTGGGGGACGTGCCTAGCCAATGAGAAAAGCAAAGCTAGAGTATGCTCAGCTGCGGCTATGGTATTTCCTGTAGGTGCGTTCACTACCGCGACACCTTTTCTAGTTGCTGCCTCCAGATCTATGTTGTCGACGCCTACACCAGCTCGACCAATGACTTGGAGATTTGTTCCGCATTCGATGATTTCGCTTGTGACTTTAGTTTCGCTTCGAACTATAAGACCATCGTATTTTGGCAATATAGCCTTGAGGTCGGCTTCTTTTAGGCCTGGTTGGACGTCGACGGATGCTTCTCCAGAGAGAATATCTAAACCTTCTTGAGCTATAGGGTCAGAAACAAGTATCTTGAACATTATGGCAGGCTCACTTTTTCAGGATTAACACCTAGCTTTTCAAAAGACGATACCAATGACTCTATAACGTTTTGTATGTCGCTTTCAGAGCAATAACCTAAGTGACCGATGCGAAATATCTTCCCCTCAAGATCTGCTTGGCCGCCCGCCAGTACCACACTGTATTCGGTTCGCATAGTTCCGAGGAGTTCTGCCGCGTTAACATTGTCCGGTATGCGGACAGCGGTAACTGTGTTAGATGCGTGCGACTCATCGGCGAATAGTTGGAGCCCTATTGATTTAACTCCTTCGCGGCACATTTTTCCTATTTTCGCATGTCTTTCGTGAACATTATTCATTCCCTCGGCTTCCAACTTATCCAGAGCGGATTCTAGTGCAAACATAACACCGACTGCAGGTGTCCATGGTGTTTGTGCTCGTTCTAAGTATCGTTTGGCTGGCATTAAATCGAAATAAAATTTAGGTGTTTTTGATTCCTTGTATGCTTCCCACGCTTTTTCACTGACGCTTACCATTGATAATCCTGGTGGGGACATCCATCCCTTTTGTGATCCACTTACTACAATGTCTAGGTCCCACTGGTCTACTTGGCATGGGATGGAACCTATGCTGCTGATCGCGTCTACGAGAAGTAGTTTCCCGAATTGTCCTTTCACAACTTTTGATATATTTTCCAGGTCGTTAGTGATTCCGGTTGAGGTTTCATTATGAGTGACAATTACGGCTTTAATCGAAGTATCAGCATCCAATGCTTTTTTAACTTCATCTGGATCTATCGCTTTACCGTATTCTGTGGAAAGGACAGTTACATCCGCTCCATAGGCTTTGGCTATTTGAACAAATCTATTCCCGAATATCCCAACAGTTATTGCCAGAACTTTATCTCCTGGGGAGATTGTGTTTACTAAAGCAGCTTCCATTCCACCAGTTCCAGAAGCGGTCAATATGTATAGGTCTTTGGTGGTATTAAACACCGCCTTAGTTTTTTCCGTGACACTTTCAATTAGGTCCTTAAATTCAGGACCCCTATGGTTAATCATCTGCTTGGAAGAAGCAGTCAAAATATCATCTGGAATGGGCGTAGGCCCTGGTATGCGTAAGTTCACGGTCATCAAAACCCTCCGGTGGATGCTGGTTGCAATGGTAGCATTTTTGTTGACAAACTGCAGGCAATAATTCTCTACTATTAGCCGTTGAGAGATTTTATTCCGATGGGGTCAGTAGAGACTGTATTAGTATTAGCCTGAAACTTTTACGAATTTGCGTTTACCTACCTGTATAACATCTCCGGATTGGATATCGACATGGATCGTTTCGCTTGGAACAGTAACACCGTTTATTCGAACGGCCTCTTGTTTAATTAGTCGTATAGCTTCGCTGTTGCTTTTTGCGAGGTTGCATTTTGTGAGTAGTATAGGCAATCGGGTTCCAGATGTTGCTCCCAATTCCCTAAGATAGACTATAGGTATTTCATCCGGTATCTCACCCCGTTGAACACTCTTTTCAAAATAGGCTCTGGAGCTTTTTGCCTCAGACGGACTATGTAATTGACCAACAATTTCTTCTGCTAAGCGTTTTTTAAGATCCATAGGATTTATAGAGTCTTTCTTAATTTGGACACTCATGTCTCGGATCTCTTCTTCTTTGGTATCGGTCAAAAGCTCGAAATAACTTAACATAATGGTGTCGCTAACGGACATTACCTTGCCAAATATCTCATTAGGGCTTTCGTCTACACCTATGTAATTACCAAGACTCTTACTCATTTTCATCACGCCATCGGTCCCCACCAATATAGGCACCGTCAAGATTTGTTGAGGTCTTTGACCCTCCATTTCTTGAAGCTGCCTGCCAACCAGCAGATTGAATTTCTGGTCGGTGCCACCAAATTCTACATCTGCCTGAATAGCAACGGAGTCATAGGCCTGCAATAGGGGGTATAGAAGTTCTGTTATAGCTATCGGCTTTTGCGATTCGAACCGCTTGTTGAAGTCTTCCCTAGCTAGAAATTGAGCCACTGTAAACTTACTTGTCAGTCTTATGACTTTTTCTAAATCAAACTTGCCAAACCACTCGCTTTGGTAAACCGCTTCAGTTTTATCCTTGTCCAAAACTTTAAATAGTTGTTGCATGTAAGTTTTGGCATTGTCTTCGACTTCTCTTTGGGACAACATTCTTCTAGTTGCTGAGGTGCCACTTGGGTCACCTATACGGGCTGTCCAGTCGCCGACAATCAGTATCACTTTGTGTCCTAAGTCTTGAAATTGACGCAGCTTACGTAGGCCCACGGCGTGTCCTATATGTATGTCGGGGCTACTTGGATCGAATCCCATCTTAAGTCTAAGAGGTTGGCCATCGGTTAACAGCTTCCTGAGTTCCGATTCGACTATAATTTCTGAAACGGCCCTACTTAGAATTTGGTTTATTGTTGCAACGTCATTTTTCATTATTGCGCTCGGTCAATATGCGTCGAGTGTCACTTACATCCCTGTCAATTTGCGATATTAGGTCCTCTTTTGTTGGGAAAGTTAATTCGTCCCTTATTCGTTCAATAAATTCTAGTTGCACAATTTTCCCATATATGTTGGCTTTTAAATCTAGGATGAACACTTCTATCTTGTGTGCCGAGTTTGGAAATGTCGGTTGAATTCCCAAGCTTGCAGCAGCCTGAAAAGTTTGTCCATCAATGGTTGCTATTGTTGCGTAAATGCCATCTTTTGGAATTGCCTTATACTCAGGTATTTCTAGGTTAGCGGTAGGGTAACCCAGTAGCGTTGTTCCGCGACCATCGCCGGGTACGACTTTACCAGAAACCGAATAATTTCGCCCTAGTAGTTGAATGACTGTTGATAAGTCTCCGGTTGCTAAAGCTTGTCTGATTAGGGAGCTACTTATTGGGCTATTCGTCTTTTCCTTGAGCTTTACAACTTTCACATCAAACCCTTTTTCCTTGCCCAAGCTATTTAAGAAATTGACGTCGCCTTCTCTATTTTTACCGAAGGCGAAATCAGGGCCTACTACCAATCCACGCATCCTAAGATGTCTTTGCATTAAATCTGTGAATTGATCTGCTCTTATTCTAGAAGTCTCCTTAGTGAACGAAATTGGGACAATCAGATCTATGCCGATTTCCTTGATTAGATTATGCCTTTCTTCTTTAGTTGTTAACCAACTTTGTGAGAATCCAGGATTCAAAACCTCGCGAGGATGATTCAGGAATGTAATTACCCCTGTTAAAACGCCGTCAACTTCAGCTTGATTGGTCAATATCTTTAGGAGGTGTTTGTGCCCCATGTGGACCCCATCGAAAACGCCAATGGAGAAATAAGCATCTTTCGAAGGTTTGTACTTATTTAATTCTTTTTTGAGCAAATTCATATTTAGTACGTTGATAAGTGACTGTAATTACATCGCAGGGTATTTCAGCTTAATCATAACGGATGTATAGATGTAGGAGGCATAGAATGCTGTTTCAATCTTGGGCAGTTCCGCGTGCGCGTAGGTTGATTGCTCCTCGCATATACAAGTTGACAAGCTCATTCGGAGCTTTGTCTGTGTTTACTAATAACAGAACTCTTATACATTTGGGAGCGTCGTTTGGTACACTCATCTCGTGTGTATTAAATAAGGCTATGTTTTGCCATCCTAGCTTTGTTCTTGCAGCTACCGCTGGAAATTCGGCATTTAGATCTGGTGTTGTCGAAAAAATTGCGGCAGCGACTGATTCTTGGTCTATTTGGTTCTTTTCGACGAGCCCCTCAAGCAACTCTTGAGTCGCCTCCAATATCGCTTCACGCGTGTTGTCATTAGCTGTTGTAGCTCCACGTATTCCTCTACATTGTGTCATTGCACTTTACCTTTAATAATGGGTTCAGATTTAGGTCTTTAAATTCCTTATGAATGTGGCAGTTTTATCTACTCTCTCATTTTTCGGAGTAGTGTCGAGCAGTTCCATTAATGCACTTCCTACGATTGCGGCGTCAGAAAATTGACCAATCGATCTGACGTGTTCTGGGGTTGAGATTCCGAACCCCAATGCAACTGGTAAATCAGTGTAGCTTCGTACCTTTGCGACCAACTGCTCCGCTTGGTTAGATATTTCACTTCTGCTCCCAGTTACTCCAGTTACACTTACACAATAAATAAATCCGCTCGCTTGTAAACAGGCACTTTGAATTCTATCATCGCTGCTAGTGGGTGCGAGCAATGGTATGAGAGAAAGGCCTTCATTTTCGCACTCCAAGAGTAACGGTTTGGATTCTTCAGTTGGTAAATCAGGCACTATAAAGCCATTTACACCAGAACGGGCTGCGTCTCTGCAGATTTCGTTTATTCCGTATGCCAAGAACTGATTGTAGTAGCCCATAAGCACGATAGGAGTTTCAATTCCGGAGGATCTAGATTGCGCACAAACTTCTAGGCAAGTTTTTAAAGTCACGTGATTTTCTAAAGCTTTGAAGCTAGCTTTTTGTATAGTAGTGCCGTCTGCGAGCGGATCGCTAAATGGTACTCCTAATTCGATAATGTCCGCACCTGCATCGACTGCTGCTGGTATTAACTCAAGAGTAGTTTCAATATCGGGGAATCCCACTGTTATAAATGGGATAATTCCTACTTGATTAGACTCACGTAGCTTAGTGAAAACATTGATTATATTTGAAGTTGGCATGATTTTAACTCACATTAGTGTTATTGCAGTAAAGGCTAACGCGTTTTGGGCTCCATGAGCAATACATGTGTTCCAAAGTGATCCAGTATGGCGATACAGATAGGCGAACAATAAACCAGATAGAAAGGCGGGAACTATAATCCCAGGAGCACCGTGAGCTAAGGCGAAAATCAAGGAAGATATGAGTGCACCGCTTATAAACCCCCATTTATTTGCAAGAACTGGCAACATAAATCCCCTAAAGAATACCTCTTCGGCGAATGGTGCCACTATTACAATCGAGATAAATAGATAGAGATTGAATGCCACTGACTTGCTGCCCTCTGAAATGAGCGGTTCAGGTTTTAACCATTCGTAGCCCAGTATGTCTACTACAGACACGTAGATTGCCGACAGGATGACGCTGATCGTAATTACTATTAATGTTAGCGATAATCGGCTGAATATCGGGGTTGCCAGCCCTAGAATTTTCCAAGACTCGTCATATTTCCTTAGGCAGAAGATCCACACACTTCCGATCATGGCCAGTTCCAGAACAAGGCTAAGGTGTAGTGCGTCTTTTTCTGATAATCCGCTCTTATCCGCCCAGATCTGTGTAGCTATGAAAAATAGAA
>CAZBMS010000054.1:0-9510 GCA_964493125.1 uncultured Dehalococcoidia bacterium
AGATCTCATAGACTATAAGCAGACAGCGGAGATGAGAAAGACGCCCCTCTGAAAGATGAGGCGCATTTATATGCATGGTGGAGACGGGGGAGGGCCCTTCCACACTTTGCACACAGACTAAATATCGCGTTGGCGGCATGATCGGATACGCTTGGCACCGCGGAATACAATTTTGAGTCTGAACACTATCACCCCTCGCGCTATCAGTCTGGGTATGTGCACATCGATGCTTTCTCGACAGATCTGGTTATAGTCGAGATGGAGCGTCTTAATCCGATGGCTATGCCCAGTTCCCAGGCATTGTGATTATAGTCTTACCCCTCCTGGAATCCGCTCAAGACTGTTTAGATGCGGGATGTGCACTTCGATACTTTCCTTGCTCAGCGGGTTATCAACGATTGTCGCTATATGGAGGTTTGGCACGTGTAGTAGCGGACTTACGTCACTGATCTGGTTATTGTCGAGAACGATTTCGCTGACCCTTGACATTAATGCGAGGGGGGAGATATCAATGATCTGGTTGCTGCCGAGATGGAGCCCTTCCAAACGTTGTAGGGAGGATAAGGGCGTCAGGTCACTGATCTGGTTGCCGTACAGAATCAAACTCATCAGATTGACCGCATATTCGAGGCCGGTTATATCCTCGATCCGAGCATTCGTAGCGCGTAGCTCGCTCAGTCTTTTCAGATCCCCCCTGGTCAAGGCACCCCGGGGTTTGTCTAGTTCCTCTCGGACTGCTTGTTCGAGTTCCTTGTCCGGGAAGACGACCTCGGTGTCGTCGGACTTTCTCAAAGCCTCCACTCTTGGTTGCAGCGCCCTTAAACGCCTGGCAAGGCCGGTAGATCTGCGGCTGAGGCCGCGGTTCCCGGAGGACCGTTCCAGTGATTCTGAGCTGTCGTTCGGTTGGTCTGGCATGCTGGTCAGTTTACCTCATTTGCTTACGGAGGCCCGGCTCCGATTCAATGTCGGTCAAGCCAGGTACATGATCTTTGTGCGAGATGCCTTTTTGTTATGTAAAATCGCCTTGAAACCGTGAGGATGAATATATGACCTCCAGGCAAATGAAACGAAAACCGAGTCCCGAAGAAGAGGAACTCATCAGAAAGAGGGAAGAGCTCGCTGCCCTTGAAGAGGAACTCGCCCAGGCCGAACTGGAACTTCACTCTCTCATTGGTGATGCCGAATCTTTCCTTGCAACCCTTGATGCGACTGTAGGGGAAAAGCTGGTTGAAAGGGAGATTCTCAAATCAAGACTGGCAGCCGCTCTTCTGTCACTGAGGCCTGACGACCCTGCTGCCCAGAGGAGAGCATCCCGGGCTGCGGACGACGCTCGAGAGGCACGGAGAGAGCGGGAGGCTGCTTCCGGGAGCACCGATGGTGATACTTCGAGAGAGGGATTCGCCAGTGCGTTCAGGTCAAGGTTGTCAGAGGAGTTAAGGGATTTATTCAGGAAGCTGGTCAAGATGGCCCACCCCGACCTGACGACGAACCCCGAAGAGAAGGAGCGCCGCACCGAGTTCATGAAAGAGGTGAACGCCGCCTACGAGGCAGGGGACTTCGACAGGCTGAACAAGCTACTGTCAGAATGGCAGGAGTCTCCCGACTCAGTTGAGGGCGAAGGGATCGGTGCGGAGCTTGTCAGGGTGATCAGAAAGATCGCCCAGGTAACCCGGAGGCTGGAGGCAGTGAGGGCAGAACTTTCCGATCTTGAAACCTCTGAAGACTATGCCATGTTCCTCAGTGCAAAGGAAAGTGGTTTCGAGGAATACATCGACGACATGGTGTCTGTAATCGACACGGATATCGGGGAGCTGAATTCAGGCATCGAGGAAGTGGCGGCCTGTCTCACTGAGCTGTTGGACCGTAATAGCCTGGAATACAATGCTGATTCAGCAGAGCAACTCTAGACGCTCACTCGTTAACTAGGTAATTATCATTGACGGGCAACGATCCAACGTGCACCCCTCTTTCCTGTAAACGTGGGATATACACATGGATCGATTCTTCGCTTAGAGGGTTAACGGTTAGAATGAGATTTTCGAGATTTTCGAGTGCCATGAGAGGTTGAATATCCCTGACACAGCACCGCATTAATTCCAGTTCTGTCAGATTGGTGAGAGATCCTATAGGGGTAATGTCACTGAACGCATGACCATAAAAACGGAGCACTTTTAAATTTATGGCATGTTCAAGACCAGAGAGGTCGATAAGAAAATCCCGTTCAACGTTATAGGCGTCGTCGCTAGTATCGGCTTGCCTTTTAGCAACGAACTCTCTTAATTTATTGGGGTCTCCATAGGTAGCTTTCCAGATCTCCGGATGAAGGGGAGAGCCAGCAAGAGATCCTGATCTATCGGCAACCGCAAAACTCCTCAATTCGGCCAGGTCATCACGGGTGAGGGCTCCCCGCGGTTTCTCGAGTTCCTCTCGAATCGCCTGCTCGAGGATCTTGTCCGGGAAGACGACCTCTGTGTCGCCGGACTTTCTCAGGGCGTCCACTTTTGGTCGCAGCGCCCTCAAACGCCTGGCAAGGCCGCGAGACCTGCGGCTGAGGCCGCGGTTCTTGGAAGCCCGTTCCAGTGATTCTGAGCTGTCTGGTCGATCTGGCATGGTAGTCAGTTTACCTGTTTGAGGTCTCTTTCGTTAACCTCAGGATTTGCCGTAATAGGCTCCGAGAGTGATGAGAACTGAAGAAGAGAGTCTTAAATATGGGCCCTCTGCTAGGTAGCAGAAGGGCCCTTTAGATCTGGTGGAGACGGGGGAGGGCCCGCCTACACTTTGCACACAGACTGAGAGTGGCGATTGCGGCTTAATGGATATGTCCCTCATCTCTCTTAACTTCCCCTATCAGATTTACTGCTAATGTGATTTACGAGCTCTCGCCCTTCTAATTTTATTGTTTGCGCTGCCATTCGTAAGTAAAAATCACCGTCAAGATAATAGTCATCTTCCGTGTCGTCGGGACAGTTCACTTGAAGAATGTGCCTGTTTTCAAACTTGTGAAAATCCATCTTTATTCTTGCTGTTACGCTGGCATTAATATGACTTCTTATCAGATGACTCAGATGCAATTGGTATTTGTCCTTATCGAGTGTCTTATCAGAGTTCAAAAACCCATCCTGTTCAATACCTAGAATTTCTCCACTATCATTGACTCCAATCAATAAGTTTCCTCCCTGAGCATTTAGGAATCCTACGATTGACTTCAACGATGCCAACTCTATGTTCCGGTCATTTTTTCCGGTATGCATATTTTTCCTCAGAGAAGACTTGAACTCAGTTCAGAGTGGCTGATTGAGGTCACTTGTAGGCTTACCGGATTTGATACTTTCCATAATCTCAATCAATAGAAATGTTTGAAGAGTATGAATTTGTCCCCAAAACCAAGCTACACATCGCAATTACAGGGACCCTACTGATTAAGAGTTGTTCTACATTGTTATATTTTCGGTCGTATAGCTACGAATAAGAACATTTCAAGTCAATCTTGTCTAAGCATAAACGATGATCCCTTCGTAGATGTTTGTGTCGAGTTTGTGTCGAACATAAACATCGTTGAAGACCGTTCGATGTACCGCGATAAATATCGGAAGCCGCTCATTCAAATATACGAGTATTAATCAGTTCAGTATGTCTACAATACCCAGTTTAAAAAGATATGGGTCCCGTATTTATTAATAATTCAGATATTGAATCCTGCTGACTGATCTTCTGTACGAGTCAGAAAGCTCAATGATTTTCGTTCTTGGCAAATTTTGATCATTTAGAGCCGCGCTCACCTCTTCCAAACTATCAAAAACACTGGTTACTCTCACACGCTGGCTGCTACCAAATGGTTTCAAAATACTGGGTTTCAAACCTTCTATACCACTTTGCATTTCCAACAGAACATCGATCAGTTCCTGTGTTTTGCCACGTTTGGCGGTTATAACATTACGTATCATGTATTTAGGATTGAACCCAGGTGGAGCACTTTCAAGAGGATTTACATATTCAAGTATCTCAGTACTAACGGACTTGCACATAGCTGCAGTCTCATCCCAACTATCTTGCTGCTGCTCACTGTTGGCGAACCCGTCATGTATACTCTCCAGCTGATCCAATGAAGCAAAATTAATAGTGGTAACTATATTTACCCCAGATTCTATACCGGCAGAAGTTAACGATGAGGTGACATTTCCGTTTAAATCTCTCTCTTTAAGTGTATTAATCGCAGCCTGAAGCACATTTTTGGCTTGTCCTTCAAGTGGTCTGCGGAAAATGTTCATAATTCCTGATGGCATAACCTTTCCCCTTTTCTGCTGAGGTTGACGCAAACTTTATTAATAAACCACCACGGTTTTGGCAAGATAATACCACGTCTACTTTATTTGACATAAAACCTTGGACTACTCATTCCCGATATACATTTGTTGTCCGGCTCATTAGAGGGATTCTCTAAGAATGCTCTCGTTATCTGAAGTGGGCATCTACCTGAAATACTGACACCGTGCCCGGTTCCAGGGAATTCAAAAAGTTTGTGTCGAGTTTGTGTCGAATGGAAATAAAATCGACACTTAAGAAAAGGGCATTTACAGCCCATTTAGTTACGAAATGGTTGGTGATCCGCCTCGGACTTGAACCGAGAACCTACTGATTAAGAGTCAGTATGGTAGGAGTCCATATAGTCCATATAGTCTCGCGCTAGGCGTGAGGAGTCTACGCCAGAGTCCATATAGTCCATATAGTCTACAAAAATAGGGGGTACCATAAGGGGTACCATAAGGGGTACCAAAAAATTGGGTGTTAAAAAGATAAGGGGTACCCTAGAAACTTTTGGGAGCTCTGGTCTTTTCTCCACACACAGATAGCACTAGCTAATAGTATCCCTCAACCAATAGCCTTTAATAAATCTGTCCACTTCCCTCATACATATGTTTGTTTGTAAACGCCCTTGAGCAAGGATTTCTTTAAGAACATCTGCAGCAACTGAGATAAGCAGATATCCAAAGTGATCGAAGATTGCTACTGGTGCCTGAGTACCTTGACAGCCTCCAAGACACGGCCCAATCAGATAGGGCCTATATTTGAACTGTGGCATTCCTAATTCAGTTCCATCAGATAAAGTGAATTTGGCTTCTGGGTTAGAACCTAAAGCGGCATATATGGAAAAAGACAGGCTCAACAGGAATCTGTGAAACTCTCCGTAGTTATAAACAACTGAGTCAGGGCTGAAATCTGAATTTTCTTTAAAAAGCTTGGATTGATCTTCCATATATCCGTTAAACCTCGTTCGATTCATCGGATTGAAGGCAAAATATCCTTTGAGGCCATGCTCAAAGGGGCGTTTAAAACTAGTGGTATAGCCATCGACATCTTTTAAAAATTGATGTTCCCAATAGTGTTTGAAATTCTTGGTGGCGAATAAAAAGTAAATTTCCTTGTCTTTGATTTCCATGGGTGCCTCCTGATTTTGATTAGGTCGCGTATTAATCAAAATGCACACCTACGGTGTGCTATCAAAAGAAAAAGATGCGCGCCTATGTACGCCTACGTGCGAGGGAGTATGTTGGAAAATTGTGTGTCAGATGTCGGCGACTATGTTAGTTGTTTACAGGAGCCTAGGGTATGAAATTCATCCTTGAGAAAGCTACTGTTTTGAGCTTTGTTGCATTAAAGATCATCGTCTTTAGTGCCTTGATATTTGTCATTACCGGATGCCGAGTGTCTGAAGAAGAAGTGAACACCACAGTCGACAAAAAAGTTGATCAGAATATGCACGGGTTGCTGCCAAAATAGGGCCAGCCCAGGTCACCGTTCGCTTTAGTAGTTCTTACCTGGGGTGGCCTGCAATTCATCACGCAAACACCAGACACCTTTCCTGTGTCTTGTCTCCATTCCTGTAACATAGGCACGAATGATGACGAGGAGATTGAAGGTATGCGGGAATTCTGGAAAATAATCCTCATCCTATCAGGGATTAGGATTAGAAAAGATGGCGAGAGGGATGAACGATTTAGCCTTGTCAGAGTGCTATGGTTTCCTATACTTGTATTGATCGTTACTGTTTACCTTTACAACGGTGCCCAAAATGCATTTGGTAGTGTTTCAGAGTGGTGGTCAGGTGTATTTGACTCAAAACCGGCAGTAACCCAGGCGGCAACTCAAATACCACCTCAAAATATTCTCGTTTCCCAATTCGTTCCTACATCAACTTCAACCATAGAAGGATCGGTTCCCCCTACAAAATCTACACTTGCTGAAGAATTCACAACCAAATCAAGAACTTACCTCTCCTTTGAATTAACCGGATGGACAACCTATCAGATTCAGTTATCAGCAGGAGATGTTATTAGCTTACAAAGCGAAGTATTAAAGCGGTACGACACAAATATAGGGCTTCAATTAACCGATACAGATTTGCATACTTTGTTCGAAACGAACGATTTAAGCGATCTGAATATAAGGGTACTTGTCGAGGAAGATGGTGTTTACAGGATAAGTGTTTTTCCAACCCAAAAGTTCGATCATTCTTTGAAAGTACCGACTGTGAGACTGCACTACTGGATCACTAGGGAAGGAGATCTTGTCATGGAGTCATCCCAATTAATAGTAGAGACTCTCTCACTAAGATGGTCACCGGATGATCACGATTATTTCAATTGGCCTGCGAAAGTATACGGTGAAGATATATGGTTGGTTGGCGGCTCCAAACTCTTAAATCTTACTCAGACAGCAGAAGCTGGTTGGACATCAAAAATTGTTGACCTAGGTCCTAAGTTTTTGAATTCTGACCGATCCAAGGAGGCATTCCGTTATCACTTTGTGAGTGATGGTCTTTGGATCACTAACGGGCATAGTTTGAGGAAATACAAAATCCCCAATGCTGAAATCGAGTTTGATTTAAGCCTCACTGGAGAAGGAGAAAATAATCTTTACGAAGACGCAGGGTATTTATGGGCTGGAGGTAACAAAGTTTCCCTAGACTATGGAGCCCACGCCGGACAGGCGGACACTTGCTATAACTTAAGCCACAATTTTCTGGGATCTGGTTTTCAACATCCGGTTGCAATTCATAATAACGAAAGTTGGTGTGCGGGAGACCGGAAGATTGGGTGGGTAAATTTGACGCCACCTAAACCGGGGAATGAGAAAAAAATCAATGAACTCGAAGGTGTCGGTTATGCTAGCTTTCGTAATTCACCTCTAGCGAAACTATCTTCATCCTGGGGAGGTAATTGGTTATGGTCTGAAGTTCATGGAGACCATATTTTTCTTGCCAACCAGAATCAATTCCGATTTATAGATATGAAAACTAAAGACGTCGGCGAATTGAAGACGGTTCAATACCACCAGTCTATTCCCCCCGGTGTCTGTGACATGTCTTTTGATGGAGAATTTATTTGGGCGACGAGCACATTCGGCTTCGAAAATACTAATAACGGGGTAATAGCAAAAACCGACCTTGATGGAAATGTGATAGGTAAAATTGAAATTCCAAAATGGGTGGACGGAAACCAAAATCCTAATGATATTTGTGACATCGTTGTATCAGATAAGGATTGGATATATTTTGGACATATAGAGGACACAAAAAAGCGTATCCATAGAGTGAGCAAGAATTGGACGGAATGAATATTTGTGATCAATGTCACTCAGAACCACACCTGATCAGATCCGCAATAGTAGTAACAGCGAAGATGACTGGTGGTTCCAAACAGAGGTGTCAACATTTACTGCAACTAAAGAAAATCGTAACCAAAAATAGCTCTATGTTTAAGCAAGGTGCAGGTAAGAGGAGTTCAAATAATCTAACTGTATATGCTTAGACTCCCTTCCGCTTATATTTCGTTTGTATGATTTTCCAATCAAATATTTAAGACATCTTATCCAGTAAATTACCCTGTTTCTAATCCTAAGTCTTTTGTGATTTAAATCGATAATGAGACTGATACCTGCAGTAAACAATAAGACTTAATAGTCGGTACCTTACAAGCGATATGATAGTATGGTCCCATAAACACATATTCGTATCGAGCGGTAGGTGAGGTCCTCAGACCACAGACCCTACCCGGCAACCTTCACACTAAAGGTGCCCTGAGGAAACGACGAGGTCCAATATGGACAAAGGGTGCGGCTCTCCGTACTCCGGAGGGCTTTTTTTATGCCTCTCTCCTACCGTATCGATACATAAGAAGGAGTACAGAGCGATGAATCTCAAAGAATTTCAGGAAAAATGGAACCTGATGTTGGAAGAGCTGGAAGAACGTGGAAGATTGGTAAGGAAGGTGGATCCGCAGGATACTACAACGAAGGAAGATATGAAGAATCCGACGAATACGAGTGAGTCATCTCCTACGACAAGTATCGGAGCTATCTTTCTTCCAAGAAGGAAAGGCCGAAAAAGAACGGCGAAGAAGGTTTAACCTTTCAGCGTGCACTAAGTGCAAAAGGGTTTAATGATTTAGGAAAAACACTTAATAGAATAAGTGACGGAGCTTTAGGATTTCCTAAACTTCCTAATGGAACAGGAATGAATATTCTAAACCTTTCTGTGTATAACACTGAGTACGATTATTTTATAAATATAGATAAAGTAAGTGAGTTTGTATCTGACGATGAATCTCAAAGAATTTCAGGAAAAACTAGACGAGATGTGGGAAAGGTTAGAAGAACGTGGACGATTGGTAAAAATAGCGGACCCGCAGGATACTACAGCGACGGACGATATGAAGACCCCGACGAATACCATGGATTCCTCTCCAACGTCGAGTATAGGGGCTATCATTCTTCCAAAGCGGAAAATCGCTAAAAGAGCAAAGGCCTTACGGCTTGATAAGCTTGCAAAAATTCAACGAGACACTCCCTAAAGGCTAATTAAAAGTTAATAATGAACAGGGGGTCTTGCGAGAGCTCTCTGCAACAACAGGCAGGGAGGGTAGGGGCATTCGAGCTTTGTTCTGCCGAGAGTGTTTCGAAATTTTCGGTTATAACTTTTGATTGCTTCATGCCAGTTTTTAATACGGCTCAGTTGCTGTTCTGGAGTAATGGAGTTTAATTGTTGGTTAATGAAAGGTATATCGGCACGTTTAGGAAATGGATTGATCTCTCTACCGAACAAAGTGTGTCGAGCGTTCCTCGGTCGGAGGAAATGCTTCAGCTTACTCTCCAACCTCTTCCTCTCCAACTGCCGCTCTAATTGGTTCTTTTCCCTTTCCATCCACCTTCTCGTGGATGGTTCAGTGATAGCTTTCCGTTTTTTCACTTTCTCCATTAGAAAGGTATACGAATAAGGGAATGTTGGATGCTGTGACTCCATGAACATTTGATATCGTTCCAAAAAGATTGGATCATCTATATTAGGAGCAAGTACTGAGGCTGAGGCTAAATCTAGGAATTTCTTCTCTACTCGTTCTCGACTGGCGGACCTTTCTTTTTGTCCAATCTCGTCAACAGGTTGAGAGGTTTCCATATCGTTATTATTTCTATTCTTTTTTATACTTGACCAGAGTTTGTTGAATATACCTGTCA
>CAZBMS010000055.1:0-9471 GCA_964493125.1 uncultured Dehalococcoidia bacterium
CAGAAATTTGGAAAGAACAGCGAGCCGTAGTAACTAACGGGCCCCCGTCAGGCGCCTGCAAAGCTATTCCTACTGAAGATGGGCATATCCTAAGTGGGAGATGGAATTTCAGTAGTGGGTGCACTCACGCGACATGGATAGCAGCCCTATGTCCCATAGGCAACAAAGATGGTTCCACATTGGTTAGTACTGACAGAAAGGATATGAAAATATTCTTGATCCCAAAGAAACAAGTCGAATTTGTAGACACGTGGGACGCTAAGGGCATGCGTGGGACTTCCAGCTTTGGTTTCGAATTATCGGACATGTTCGTCCCCTCGAACCATAGTTACGACCAAGACGACGCTGAGCCGTGGAACAACGGCCCCCATTACATCATTCCCCGAACATTGCTTTTCGCCGCCGGTTTCTCTACCGTCGCATTAGCAACTGCTAAAGCTAGTATAGACATCGCGGTAGATTTTGCTAGCGCAGGGCAAAGTGGTCGGAAACAAGCACTAATGAGAGACCAGGGTACCGTCCAGAGAAGCATTGGTGAGGCACGCGCTATTTACAGTGCAAGCAGAGCATTCCTAAGAGAATCCATGTCGACAGTGTGGCAAAGCGCTAACTCTCAGGGTTCTTTGACACTTGAAGAGCGGATCAATCTACGATTGGCGAGTACTCATGCTATACGTACCTCCGCCAACGTTGTAGATATCTGTTATAACCTGTGTGGATCAGGTGCTATTTTTGCCTCAAATCCGATCCAGAGGCGGTTTCAGGACATCCATGTTATCACACAGCATCTTCAAGGACATCCGACCAACTACGAATCTGCAGGGCAGTTCTTTCTAGGATTTGAACCAGAGGGTAACTTCTAACGTAGGAAGTCCTATCTTCAGGCGGCCGAACTAGTAAATATCGCCTCTTTGGCGTTCATCACTAACGCCCTGAGCGAGTCATCTTCGCTGATAGCGGCGCTGATCTTGCCTGCCCCGTGAATAATCGTCGCATGATTTCTACCGCCCAATGCCCTGCCAATATCGGTCGGTGACATGAAGAGTTCATTAATGAGCAAATACATCGCGATTTGCCTTGCTTCAACCGCCTTTTTTGTTCGAACTCGGGATAATATCTCAGTCACAGAAACTTGGCAGGATGATGCTACAGTCTCAATAATGTCGTCTGATGTGACATCTCCGATAGGTCTATTTCCGATAAGACTGCCCAGTATCTCCACAGTGTAGTCCAGAGTGATGGGAGAACCTGTCATAATTGAATAAGCGCGCAACTTGTTGAGGCAACCTTCCAATTCCCTGATGTTTTTCTTGTTCCTCTTGGCAATAAATTCACAAACCTCATAAGGTAATGTAAAACCCTGTTGCTCCGCTTTGCCATCTAGTATGGCGATGCGTGTTTCGAGATCAGGAGATTGTATATCTACTACTAGCCCGCCCGAAAACCTAGACACAAGCCTTTCCTGGAGCATGCCTAGTTCACTCGGAGGCCTATCAGACGTGAGTACTATCTGTTTGCCAGCAGTGTACAGTTCATTAAAGGTATGAAAGAAACCCTCTTGCGTCTGTTCTTTTCCTACCATAAATTGAACATCGTCAATTAACAACACGTCCACTGAACGATAGTGATGTCTAAAGTCATCTGTAGTGCCGGTCCTTATAGCATTGATGAATTCGTTAGTGAATGTCTCGCTGGCTGAATATTCAACAGAACATCCTGATGCGAAACTAGCTGCGCCGATTGCTTGCATAAGATGAGTTTTTCCCAGGCCGACTGCCGAGTATATAAACAATGGGTTATATGCCGTGCCAGGACTGGCAGCCACACCCCGAGCAGCAGCGCAGGCCATTGCGTTAGCTGGCCCAGTTACAAATTTATCAAACGTATACCGCTCATTCACTCTAAATGAAGAGTTGACGACGGCTGGACTTACAGGAACGGGAGTGTCGTCCATTGGCAGAATGTTTGAAACCGGTTCAGTCAAGGTCTTCGGATTGCTTTCAACTGGCAACTGGCATGACACAGTGAATTGGATATCCACCAACTTGCCGGTAACCCTCTTTATGGAGGATTGGATTTCAGCATAAAGCCGTCTTTCCAGCCAAGCCACGCCGAACGCTGTAGGAACGCGCACTACGAAAGACTTCTCATGGAGGACGACTCCTTCGGTATTAGACAGCCAAGTCGAGTAAGTCGCTTCGTCTAGCCCTATCTGTAATTGACCAAGCACGGCGGACCATATGCTCTCTGCGGACATCGAAGTATTAACCATGCTGTGGCTCCGTCCAGGTCCTCGACAACGCAGCCGTTGTAGTGGAACCTTTGAGTGCCATATGACAAGGAACTATCACCGCCGCTTCCCTCCGAATATCCCGGCCACCCCGGAAATGATGCGTTAGTATATCCGCCGGTCCGCAAACCCTGTCAACACCCTATTTATGCTCAACGATGCCATATGGACTGTCAATATTTCAAAAAACGGGCAAAAAAGATGGTTTGTGTTCAGATTTCGCATAGATTCACAATTGACTACCTCCATAAGCTTCAGTAGTATCGTCTTGGTACTGATCTCGACCAGTTTCCTAGTTGAATGAGAGGCACCCATTATGAGAGCAAACATTCTACAAGGCATCACTGTCTTGACCCTAGAACAAGTCCATGCGTTACCGTGGGCGACAAGTTATCTTGCAGATCTGGGCGCACGAGTGATTCGTATCGAAAGCAAGAAACACCTGCAAGACCGCAAGGCAGGCCCCTTCCCAAACGGCAAACCAGGGGACAACTGGTGGAACGAATCTGGAAACCTCTCCTACTACGGAACACGTAACAAAGAGAGCCTATGTATTGATGTTACGCAATCGAAGGGCAAAGAAATCTTCTTAAAGCTAGTTGAGTCAGCGGATATAGTAACTGACAATTTCCGACCTGGCACCATGCAGAGATTTGGTTTTGACCACGAAAGCCTCAGCTCAATAAACCCAAAGATCATAACCCTAAGCAGTACCGCGTTTGGGTATACCGGCCCTTGGAGGCGCGCAGGGTCCAGGGCTAGGACAGTCGATGCTGCATGCGGACTATCATCTCTTACCGGGTACGAAGGCGGCCCGTCCCTCAGGGCAAGTAACAATTACATGGATCATTCCGTTGGAAATAACGTGGCATACGCTCTTCTACTTGCGCTATACCAGCGCCGGAAAACTGGGATTGGCATGCGGATTGATCTAACTATGCAAGAAACAGGGGTCTCCGCCATTGGCCCCGCGATATTAGAAGCACAACGTGATATCACTCGTCAGAGGCTGGGCTGTTCTCATATTTGGAAATCACCACATAATGTTTATCCAACTATCGGAGACGATCGATGGATTGCAATCTCTGTAATGTCTGATGCCGAATGGGTCAACCTAAAACGTGCCATGGACGAACCCGACTGGGCCAACAATCACAACTACGACACTGTTGAAGGTCGATCCGAATCGCGGCGTCGCTTAGATGAGGAACTGGCTAGTTGGACCGTGTCTCAAGATAACAAGGCCCTCATGCACCATCTCCAAACCCACAATGTCTGCTGCGCCGCTGTCTATACCGCCGAAGACCTCCTGTCCGATCCTCATTTCGACTCTAGGGAGTTCTTTTTAACGGTAGAGAATAAAGCTGTCCCTTCGGTAGGGCCTCGCCAGTTCGCTGGCCGGCCGTTCCGAAGTAGTCGCATCCCGACTGGGATAGACACGGTTGCCACGCTTGGGGAACACAACGAGCAAATTCTTACACAACTGGCTGGTTACAGCCCAGAAGGGATAGCAGATCTGTACCAAGCCGGGGTTATCGCAAACAAGCCCGATGCGGACGACATGCAGATATAGTCTCGCAAATAATGATTAAAGATGGATATGTTATGGAAGGAATACTCTCGGACATTCGAATTTTAGAACTGGGCGAGTCCCCATCAGTCGCATTTTGCGGGAAATTGTTAGCTGACCAAGGTGCGACTGTTATCAAGGTAGAATGCCTTAACGGAGACCCCCTTAGGGATGAACCTCCGTTTCTGCAAACCTCTTCAGGGGAGCTTATCAGCAGTTCCTTCCTGTCTTTTAATACCAACAAGTTTGGAATCACCTTAGATATCACACAGCCGGAGGCAGCTAAAATCTGCAAGGAATTGGTCAACACCTGTGATATATGTATCGAGAGCTTCGAACCAGGATATTTAACCCACCTTGGTTTAGACCACGAAACCCTGATGGCCACCAACGATACACTAATTATGCTATCGATTACCTATTACGGACAAACCGGTCCATATGCTCATTACCGAGCCGACGAGTTAACTAGCCAGGCTATCGGTGGCTTCTTATACGCTGTGACAGGGTCCGCAGATAAGCCTCCCATGGGAACAGTTCTTAATCAGATGGAAATCACAACCGCGCGCAATGGAGTCGTAGCAATCATGGCCGCGGTGCTCAATCGGGATGCCCAAGGGGTTGGGAGTTACATCGACCTCTCAATAGCAGAATCAGTTGTTGCCACACCTTCGCAGTTGATCCATCCACGTAGCTATACCGGACGAAATCCTAAACGAGGCGGGAGCGACACAAATGTGATGGATGGCATGCATTTGCCAACCAAAGATGGTGAGGTAACTCTTACAACCGCAGGTACAGGTGGGAAGCCTATGGAAGTCTGGTCAGAGTTCCTTGACGAACCCAAATTGCTTGACCAAAAGTTTTCCAACAGATCAGGGAGACTCGACCATTGGGAGGAGCTCTATGACCTTGTGGCACCTAAACTGATGAACTGGGAAAATATCGCTCTAATGGAAGCTACCATGGCCCAGGGGCTAGTAATTGGACTAGTTCAGAGCCCTCTTCAAGTCCTTCAATCACCTCATCTTTCTGAAAGAGGGTATTTTGTATCTATAGATGACCCTGAACTAGGCAACCTAGCGTATCCAGGCCCAGGTTTTTTCATTGACGGAGAAAATATTATGACTTCCGACAGAGTAGCCCCAAGATTAGGCCAACACAACGACTATATATTCACCGAAGTCCTGAAGCTATCGAACGGCGTTATAGAAGATCTTCGCTCCCGACATGCCATCTGAAGACCCAGCTTTCTGACCAATGAGTGTAACTTCAGCCCCAGAATACGGGCACTGAATCTTCTGGTAGGAAGAATGTAAATCCAGCTTGATCGGCATATTGTTTATCAATATTTGTATCACCTATATGATAATACTGCTCGGCCTCAAACAATGCTTTAACAGACTCTAATTGATGCTTTACGACTGTGAATGCGACCTCTATCCCTTGTTCACTCCAGATACGTTTCTGATTCGTTACCGTACGGTCTGAACAACTACCTATAATGTAACCATTCTCCTTAGCCTTCCGAACCATCTCCATATCGATACATCCAGGAGGATCTCCGACTTCTAATGTCCCATCAATGTCAAAGCTAATTAATTCTGCCAAATTTCAATCCGCCTCTCGCCTAGTTTGGATGTTTCCCGAGCATCAACCAACCTCCACTGCTCGGAGTTGTAAACGCGCATAGCGCAGTCTCTGCCCGAACAGTAACCTGACGGGGACCCGCGGTTCCTCTCAGTTGTTCGATGCTATCCGTATACATTGCTGTACGAGTCCTGCCATTTCCTAAATTACCGCCGCTGGAACTGAAGGGGTGTGGACCCTCAACAGTGATATCACCTGCATAAAACGGAAACGCATCTCCTCGCTTAACTCCATGCCACTGGAAGCCCTCTAAAAAGAACTGAGCCATAATCGAGTATCCATCGTAAGGGTTAAAAATATCAACATCGGATGGACCTAGCCCTGCGCCTTCATACATCCGAGCCGCTGCTCTATCGGTCCATTCCTCTATCTCATCCAAATCCGGTTGAGTTGTTCTCTGGCGAAAACTATGTTGAGAGTGGTTAAGGACATAAACGGGCTGAGACTTCATATCCTTAGCTCTTTCCGAAGTAGTAAAAAGATAAGCCGTCGAAGTGTTAACTGGTCGGTCACAATCCCATATTCTAAGCGGATTTAATATATACCGAGAAGATTCATAGTCCTCTTTGGTAATCATATCAATACCATTATTCGCGTTGAACCCCCAGGGTGTCATCAACCCGTTACGATGCTGATTCTGCACGAATGGAAACACGTCATCATGAGTGCCACCGTATTTCAAACAATATTGGTTGTGAGGGAAAATATTAATAAAATCGTTTCCACCATGATTACCCCATGGCACTGTCCACTGTCTAGGGCCGCGGGCGTAATCTTCGGAGTTTTCACCGCCTCTACGGTAGCGACCTTCAAGGTTTCCACAGGGATAGATTACGAGACAAGTATTACAAACCCCATCTCCAACCGCTTGAGCGGCCATACCAACCATTTCTCCGATAGTGGGAACTCCTGTTGGGGCAAATTTAACATTTTTTAAACCCATGGTTTTTACTAACCATTCGGAATTCACAAGAGTTAGGCCAAGTTCTGAATCGTATGGAGCATCAAAATATGGCCTCGGAGCCCAGGTTGAAGCTGAGCCTCCGCTCGCTCCGGCAATATGACTGTCACAGCAGATGACGCCGTCCACTTCATCCGGTGTTACACCTGCATCTTCCATAGCCTTTTGGCACGCTAGGATCGAATACGCACCTACAGTTTCGTCCATAGCTACTCCATCCCAACGTCTATCTACAGGTGAATGCCCATATCCAGATATGCTTACCTTGCCCCGATGCTCCCAGACGCCTAAGCCGTCCGTATCTCTTCGCCATTGGTAATCGTTTTGCATACTTTCGATCCTCTTCTTCTAATAAATCACGACCCTATAAGAGTCGTGTTGTTATGCTACTACTTGCCACTCATGAATTAATTGCCCTGGCGCAACTTCCTCAAAAACAATCGTTACAGGGCTACCCACAGGAACAGCGTAAGGTGGCACTCCCGGTAAATTAGAGTAAAAGTTAATAGTAGGATCTTCATCCAGAGTGACCATCGCCAAATTATACGGTTGGTCCGGCATTCGCCTGTTAAGCCTTCCGTCTTCTATCACGATGAAAGTCGCCACGTGGCCTTTTCCATCAACATCTTTCCATCCAAGATGTTCCGACGAATTACAAACGTGGCATGACGATTGAGGGGGATACTGTAGTTTATCGCATGACTCACAATGCTGAAGCATCAACCTCTTATCATTTACAGCATCCCAGAATGGTTTGCTCACATCATCCGGCTCGGGAATAATTTTGGGCATAGTATTACTCCATTCACAAACAATTAAAAACTTGAAATTTCTCCGGGAGAACACGTTGCTGAAGCAATACCCGGACAATTGAGCATAGATCACGAACAGAATACTGTCAATGCTCGCTGCTTGCTTTTTTACCTCCTCTCAGATAAGGTCTGTACGAGAAGGAAATCCACGACACCTAACAACGGAGCAATTTTGGATCCGACATTCTTACTGAAGGCAACGCACTTTCTGGGAGACCAGAATGCGTTGCCACATTGGCTCAACATACATCCAAGCGGATCTACCAGTGCGACGCTTTATATCAGCAGCCTCCGATACCCATTATGCCGGATGTTCCCATTAGGTTGGCGATATTTTCCTCCGCCCCCCCCGCCAACCTATAAAGATCCGATAAGATTGACATCATGTCACCGATACCGGCAATCCCATACAATGCTGCTCCAGTACAGAGATATCTATGACACCGGTGACCATTTCTGGGAGGTAAGTTCGTGCCAACGGAGATCGTAATAACTATATTTCTAATAGCAATATTCGTCTTATTCTCAGGGTTCTTTTCTAGCTCCGAGGCCGCGTTCTTATCTCTCCAAAAAACTCGATTGACATATCTAGTAAACAACAATGTCCCGGGAGCTAAACGCGTCCAAGATATGATCAATAATACGGATCGACTGCTATCTACCATTTTGCTTGGGAACAACCTGGTCAACGTGGCATTCACAGCCCTTGTTACAGCCTTAGCAGTGAGTTGGTTAGGCGAAGGACCCTTGGCGCTAACAGCAGCCACCGGTATAGGAACTGCTGTTCTTCTGATTTTCGGAGAAATCATCCCAAAGAGCATCGCGGTTAAAAAGTCTGAAAAGATGACCTTTTTATATGCCAGGCCACTGAAAACGATCGAATATTCGTTATATCCATTAATATTGTTTTTGCAATGGCTCTCACGCGCAACTCAGACTATCTTCGGACGTGAAGCAACTGATGAAGATCGCGTCACAGAAGGTGAGCTCCGTATGCTCATAGATATGGGCCGGCAAGAAGGTGCTGTCGAAGAAGATGAGGCCAAACTCCTAGAACAAGTGTTTAATTTCGGTGACAAACAAATTCGCGAAGTGATGACTCCTAGGCCACAAATAAAAGCGATTCAATCCGGTACCACTCTGGAAGAATTTCTGACTTTGTTCGCTGCAGATAGTCATACCAGGTTTCCTGTATGCCAAGACCATCCGGAAAACATCATCGGAACCCTGACCACCAAAGATATCATGATGTCGTTTGGTCGCCATGAAATAGCCGAAGACACCGATATAACAACACTGGCGAAACAACCTTTCTTTGTGCCTGAGACCAAAACCATCAGCACTACCTTTCGAGAGATGCAACAATCGCGCCACGGCCTTGTATATGCTATAAACGAGTTTGGTGGATTAGCAGGATTGGCCACCGCAAAACAACTCCTTGAGGTGCTAGTAGGAGACATGCCAGATACTGCAGAAGAAAGCTTGCCTAAACCTGACTCCGAACTATACGAACTAGTCGGACAAACCCTCATATCTGAGATGCAAAGCGAGCTTAACTTGAGGTTACCTGAAGGAGACTACCAAACTCTTGCTGGTTTCATTCTAGCAACTCTCGGCCATGTTCCCGAAAGTGGTACAACCCTAATCCAGGATGATATGAAACTTATCGTACTCCAAGCATCGGATACACGGATAGAACTCGTTCAAGTAGAGAGACTCCCAAATGCGAACATCGCATAACACCAACAAGCATTTAGGATCCCAAGGCTAGGACGTGAAGAATAGAAAACTTGGGATACCTAGCTCAATTGAGGTTTTTAAATATCGCGATTTCTCCTTTGTATGGTTGTCAACCACATTCGTAGCAACTGGAACACAAATGGAATCCGCTGTATTAGCTTGGTATGTCCTTGAGCTAACGGACTCTCCGGTGCTCGTTGGCATGATAGCTGGCGCGCGCATGGTCTTGAATTTCCTGGCGCTCTATGCTGGAGCGATGGTCGATCGCCTAGCTAGGAACCGCCTATTAGTTGCAGTTCAATTCATCATGGCCGGCCTCGCGTTAATAATGCTTATGCTAATACCGACTGAGTACATTCAGGAGGCCAAATCTGGTTCCACTATTGCCAGACTCGGAAACATATGGCCAATATTTGCAATCACTATGGGAGTCGGTATCGCACGTCTT
>CAZBMS010000056.1:0-9343 GCA_964493125.1 uncultured Dehalococcoidia bacterium
GGGAGCCGCACTAACTATGTGGAGTTCTGCATCTATCGATCTAGTAGGTTGTAGCCAGCCAGGATAGGTTAATACCTCTCCTCTCCGAACGTTTTGATGGGATATCCCTGACAAATTCACTGCAAGTCTTGTGCCAGGCTTAACACAAAGTTCACTCTTGCCGTGAGTTTGGAGACCGCGAATTCGAGCAGTTTCATTAGATAATATTAGCTGAACATCTTTTCCTACGGACAATTCTCCGTCAATCAGAGTTCCAGTTACAACTGGACCAAAACCAGGCATTACAAAAGAACGATCTATTGGTAATCTGGGTAGGCCGATGTTTCGGCTAGGCGTGACTTGGTTAACAATAAGATCAATTTGCTCCAATAGGTTCTCGAGCCCTTGGCCAGTTACGGACGAAGTAGGCACAATCGGAGCTTTTTCTAAATAGGAATCCTCTAAAAGACTCGATATTTCCTCAACTACAAACTGTAACCAGTCTTCATCCACTAAGTCAGCCTTAGAAATTGCGACAATAACACGATTCACATTTAGTATCTTTAGTATGGTCAGATGTTCTAATGTCTGAGGCATTACAGACTCGTCTGCTGCAATTACTAATAGAGCAATGTCTATGCCTCCCACTCCAGCAAGCATATTGCTTATGAAGCGTTCGTGCCCAGGAACATCCACTAAGCTTACTTCGCGACCACTTGGCAGCTTTAGCAAAGCAAATCCAAGATCGATGGTCATGCCCCGTTTTTTCTCTTCTTCAAGCCGATCGGGGTCGATGCCAGTCATAGCCTTTACTAACAATGACTTGCCGTGATCCACGTGCCCGGCTGTTCCGATTACGAACATATTTACCCACAGAGAATCGTTTCAATTAGCTTTAGAATGTTGAGGCTAGCATCTTGCTGCCATAGCTTGCAAACTAACTATTAAGTGATTAAGAATCTGTGAAACACTTCGTTTCCCAGCAGTTTGCCTGAATCTGTGAGAGTTAGCCGGCAATTGTTCCATTCAATCAGGCCGAGGGTTATTAATTCTGTTATTTGGTTCCCATAAATGTCCGAGAGCGTAGCGTCAAACCGTTTTCTAAACAGTTTTGCTGATACCCCTTCGCCCAATCTCAATCCTAGGATCATTGTCTCAGCCATCTCTGTTCCTTTGTTTATGTCCTCAAAGACTTCAAACAATCCGTGTTGTTGAATGAGCTCTAAGTCGCAAAGGGTATTTGGGAGACCATCAACAATCGCCATATATCTTCTAGGAGACTTCAAATTGGAGAATCTTTTACTTTTTAGGTATGAATGTGCACCTGGTCCTACCCCTAAGTAAGACTGGTTGCGCCAGTATTGTAGGTTGTGTAGGCTTTCATACCCTGGTAAACACCAATTGGATATCTCGTATTGTATATATCCCTCATCACGCGCTAAATTTTGAGCCAATTGATACATGTCCGCACTAGTATCAGAATCCGGCTCCGGAACTTTGCCCATTTTTACCCAGCTTGCTAATGGTGTCTCTGGTTCGATGGCTAGACCATACATTGATATGTGTTCTGGGCGAGCATCAAGTACGCCTTCGACCGTGGTTCTCCAATGAGACAGACTTTGATATGGCAAACCGTACATTAGGTCAAGATTGATGTTTGTAAAACCAGCTTCACGGGCTGCTCTAAATGATTCAATGGCTTGTTCAGCGGTGTGACGTCGGCCGAGAAATCGTAGAAGCTCATCATCCAAACTCTGAACACCGATAGAAAGACGATTCACTCCATAATTAAGCCACTCAGATGCTTTATCTTGGGTTATATCGCCGGGGTTGCTTTCTAGCGTCGTCTCTCTTAGGTTACTTATATCAAAAGCGGTATTAACTTTGTCGATGATTCGTAATATGTCTGATGGCGGTACATAGGACGGAGTTCCTCCTCCGAAAAATATGGTTTTAATTTTCTGTTTTGTTTTATTGAGTAAGTTTTGGCCCCAGAATGATAACTCCGACTCAACGGAAGACATATATTTAGGGATAAGTTTCTCTATTCCGGAGTAAGTGTTGAAATCGCAATAGGGGCATTTTGTTTCACAGAATGGAATATGAACGTAAAGTCCAATAACTTCGGTGGTAGTTTCACTATTATTGATTTTCAGGGCATTCATATCCGGTTCGTTCTTTAGAATGTTGGTTAAACATTACTCGGAAATGAGTCATTGCTTCATAATAATGACTTGAACCAACATCCAGATATTCGTGATATCCATCGCTTTATATCATTGATAAAGCTTCTAATTTTTTTAGTAACTCTGGGTTACTAGGCTCAACGAGGACTGATCCGTCGGGGAATATTAGCGTTGGTATTATCTGGAGTCCACCGTTGATATTCTTCACTTTAGTTACAGCTTCTGTGTCTTCAGATATGTCTATCCACGTGTGTGGGACGGAATGCTTGTTCAGTATATGTTTAGCTCTAACACAGTCTCCGCACCAAGGCGCCCCATAAACTACCAGCTTTTCGGTTTCCATATTTATTGCTCCGATACGCCAATTATGGGAAGCTGCATTTTCCCATTAAATCGTTTATACATTGAATAGAAAGTTTATCACGTCTCCGTCTTTTACTAAGTAGGTTTTGCCTTCAGAGCGAACCAATCCTTTGCGTTTCGCGTCTGCCATTGAGCCTGAGGCAATAAGGTCATGATATGCGACTGTCTCAGCCCTAATAAAGCCACGTTCTATGTCTGAATGAATTCGTCTAGCAGCTAGAGCTGCACCCGTGTTGTTTGATATGGTCCAAGCTCGAACTTCGTCAGGTCCAACCGTTAGGAAAGATACAAGTCCCAGTAATTGATAGGAAGATTGAATCACCCTGTCATAAGCTGATTGCCCTGCTCCCAATGAATCCCTAAAAGTTTTTTCCTCTTCTTCATCCATCGAAGCTAACTCTTCTTCTAGCTGGGCACACATTGCGATGCTACTGAAACCATGCCCTTCAATTTGTTTATTAAGTTCTTCCTCAAGACGCGCCGCATTTATTAGTTGTTCCTCTCCAATGTTCATCAATACTAACAATGGCTTTGCAGTCAATAGTTGGAATACACTTATTTGTTGCAGATCAGATTTGTCGATGTCTTGGTCCTTTATGGCTATTCCTTGCCCGAGGTTTTGCCGGATTCTTTCTAATAGGGTATGTTCCTTACTAATTTTGGTCCTTTCTGCCGCACTGGCTCCCTTGGTTTCGGCATCCAATTTAGATAGCCGACGTTCTAGGAGGACTACGTCAGATAAATTCAGTTCAATCAAAAGAGTATCGAGATCTCTCAAGGGGTCTATGCCAGTGCTAGTGTGAGGAACGGAAGGGTTTTCGAATGCCCTAACTACCAAGACTAAAGCGTCAGTTGCCTGGAGTTCGTTAAGATATTTGCCGCTTATTCCATGATCCTTCCCTAGTCCTTCTGGGGTTGCAGGAACATCAATATAATGTACCTCTGCTTGCGTCACTTTTTTGGGGTTAAAGATTTTGGCTAAGGAACTTAGGCGTGAATCAGGTACTTTAGCAATTCCAATATTAGGATCTACTGAGCCGCTTGTTGCTGTGGATGCACTACCTCTAGTAAGAGCGTTAAATACGGTCGTTTTCCCACTTTTAGCAAGACCTATTATGCCAAGTTTCATATGAGTGCTACTGAATCGCGATTAGCTTGCCTTCAATGGTAGGAATAAAAAGTTTTCCATACGCTATTACTGGCGAGGATATCACCATTCCTTCTACGGATATTTCCCACTTCTTTTCCCCAGAAGAGATATCAAATCCATATATTGTGCCGTTGGCAGTTGGTTGAACTATGCTTTGACCACTCACGATAGGCGCAGAGTAGATCAGGCCCAAGTCATCTGTTTCCCATTCGGTTAAACCGGAGGTTAGGTTTAAAGCGACTAGTTTTCCTTTAGTTGTGCTTACAAAAAGGTTTTCCCCATTTGTAGCCATATCGCCAACCACTACTGCGCGAAGATTGTTAGTCCACTGTAGGCCTGGTATTGGATCTGGCCTTGGCGCGATATTCCAAACCCAAAATTGCAGCCACCAACGCCAGTACGCCTTTTGAAAAGCCATTTTCTTCTGCGTATGATCAAATGCGACTACAATTCCACTTCTTGTTGCAACGTAAGTTAGGTCATTTACAATGATAGTGGAGTTGTCCACGCCTGAACTTAGGTTAACCTGATGCCTTAAAGTTCCATTATTAGCATCGAGCATATAGAGCTCTCTGTCTTGTCCTCCAAACACTACTATTCCCTTGTCTACACTCGCAGGTCCAACAACCCAGTTTTCAGTCGTCTTGTACCATCTCTCAGCGCCAGTAAGTGCATCTAATGCGTAAATATTGTTGTCGGAAGATCCTACGTATAAGACTCCTTCAACAACGGTAGGTGCGCTATATATAGCTGCACCTGTCTTGTAACTCCAAACTAATTCCCCAGTTTTGTACTTAAGGGCTATGAGAGTCCCATCACGCAAGCCCCAGTAGAGTAGGTCTTGAGCTACTGTTGGGAGCGAATTAGGTTGCACATGAAGAGGATATTCCCAGACAAGAGCGCCCGTTTCTGAATTCAATGCGACGATTCGTAAATCGTTAGTACCAATGAATGCTAGCCCTCCAGCTACTGCTGCAGATCCAATTATTGGCCCGTCGGCGTCAAAACTCCAGGCTATAGTGCCTATTGGGTCGTATTCGAAATCCGGTACCTGGCCGGTATGGAATGAGTCTCGCTGTGCGGTTACCCATTCTTCTGGTCCAGGATTTGAGCTAATCGTGCTCGAAGGATCTGGTAGGGGAGGGCGTACTTCCATTAGGTTGAACCCCCACCATCCCAAAAAAATTGTTAATAGGAATAGGGTAGCTATCGAATGTGACCTTTTCCTTCTCTTGAGTGTGGCCCAGTAACGTGATATTAAACGGTGCTCTTCGTCAGTAGTAATGGTTGGCTGTTCTTTTAGAGAACCCCAACAGTTCGTGCATCTAGTCGCAGTTGCCGAATTTCCGGTACCACAATGTGCACAGAAGGCTCTTTCATCGGTGTCTTCTGTTGGCTTGTCCAACGCTGCGTCTGATAGATTAGGCTGCTCTACTTCCGATGATTTTTTTGTACCAAACACTGGTTTTCGGGCAAGTTTGGGACCAGCTGCGCTAACCAATTGCTTAACAAATTCACTACATGACTTGTATCGCTTCTCAGCATTGAAATCGAGGGCTTTTAAAATAACTTTGTCCACAGCCTCTGGGAACTCTTTCACTAGCGAAGAAATAGGTGGGATGTTGCCTTGACTTTGCTTTGCAAGGACTGAATGAGGAGTTAGTGCGTCGTAAGGTAACTCTCCACTTAATAGCTCATATGCAATTATAGCTAATGAATAAAGGTCACTGAGGGGATTGTAATGAAGCCCTTCGTTTTGTTCGGGGGCAGAATAAATAGGTGAAGGCGAGTTTACAGTTGTTCTAACTAAAGGTGGGCTATTTTCAACCAGCCTAGCAATTCCGAAATCCGATATAAGCACATCTCCAGATTCTCTGTCATAGAAGATGTTGCTGGGTTTAAGGTCACGGTGAAGAATGTTCTTGGTTTGGGCGAAATCCAAAGCTGTTGCTACATTTTTTACTATATGGATAACTTCACCGAGAGGCATAGAGTCCCCTGTAAGAGTTTTTAGAGAAGGGAAAGGGACATACTCCATGATAATGGCGGTTTCTCCCTCGACCATCTCAACGGATTTTACGGGGACAATGTTTGAGTGTTTAAGTTGAGTTACTATCTCCATTTCTTCCAGAAATGCTTTAAGTCCTTGATCTTCCGTAGCAAAATAAGAGCGCAACTTTTTAACGACTAAGTCGTTATTGTTTTCGACGTCCTTAGCTTTGAAAGCTGAAGACACCCCAGATGTCCCCAATTGTTCAGTAGTTTGGTATCTGCCTTCGTTAATTGGGTTCATATAAAATACTTAGACCAATTGGGAATCTGGATTGTGTGAAGTGCATTTGATAGATCTGTAAATCAATAGGGAAATATAGTTGATTTTCATAGTGGCTTCGAAATAGGTTAGTGTAAGGTGTTTGGTATGTCAACGAAGGAGTATTGACCCTTTGGCAGACTATTTGGGGTGGTTGATTTGATCTACATTGTTTATGGAGAAGATGACTTCTCAAAAAAGCAGTTCTTGAACGGATTGGTCGTAGAACTTGGACATGAAGATGTTAGGGATGCCAATACGACGTTTCTGGCTGGATCAGGGCTGACTTTTAACCAACTAATTGAAGTTGGTAGTGTAATACCATTTCTAGCTGAAAAGAGGCTCATTGTCGTAGATTCATTTTTTTCTCAATTCGAAGTATCTCCTCGAAGAGCCGGGGCTCGAAACCGTGGTGACAAATATGATGCACTTCTCGCTGAATGGGATGGAGCATCAGAGGCTTTAAAGCTTATTCCTGATACTACCACGATTGTTTTTTGGGAGATTAACCTCAATTTAAGCAACCCGATTTTTCAAGAAATCAAGAAATCTGCTCAGGTTAAGCAATTTCTACCATTGAAAGTAGAGAATCTGAAACGATGGATAAATAATCGAGTTTTAGAACTAGGTTGCAAGATTACGCCAGGCGCTACTAAGGAATTGATCGAATTTATAGGTCCTGACTTGTGGATGATGGAAAATGAACTTCGAAAATTAACTTTGTACGCAGGAACAGAATATATTGATGAAGAGGCTATAAGCCTTTTGGTGCCAAGATTAAAGGAAGCGAACATTTTCAAAACTGTAGACGCAATCTTAGAGGGAAGATCACTTGAGTCTATACAGTCTGTGAGAAAATTAAGTGAAGATGGAGCTCATGTTTCCTACATATTGACAATGATAGCCCGTCAATTGCGGCTTATATTGCTAGCTAAGAATCTAATTAAGAAGAATTTAAGAGGTAGCAACTTGGCCCAAAGATTAGGACTAAGGTCAGAATTTGCAGTTGAGCGTACACTAGCCCAAGCTCGCAGGTATGACTCAGAAAACCTAAAGCTGGCTTATGGCAAATTACTGGATGCTGATCTTGCAGTTAAAGGCAGCTTTCTAAGTGATGAACTTGTTATAGAGACAACGATAGCAGATATGATTCAGAAAGGCTCGCAACTAAAAACGAAAGTCAGTCGTACTGGATCTCATTGAAGCAGGCAACCTTGTGATTTACGTCTATCTTCCTAAGCGCGGGTTTAGGTCGGGTGCGACATTCGTTAGTTACTTTATAGCATCTTGATATGAATGGGCACTCATCATGTGACGTTCTTGATTCAGGTGGAATTCCTTTCATTGTGGTTAGTTTCTTTTCTGGGTCATCTAACCTCGGCAAAGCGTTGAATAGACCTTCTGTGTATGGATGAGATGGTCTCTTAAACAAACCAAAACTATCGGACTGTTCTACTATGGTTCCACCGTACATTACTGCCACCGAATCTGCCATTTGTGCTACAACACCCATGTCGTGTGTGATCAAAAGGATTGCAGTCCCATGGTTCTCTTTGAGCATTTTTAATTCGTGAAGTATTCCCGCTTGAAGAGTTGAGTCTAGGTTTGAAGTTGGCTCATCCGCTATTAGGAGCCTAGGCTTTAGTGCAAGTGCTATGGAGAGCATGACCCGTTGGCACATACCCCCGCTAAGTTGGAATGGGAATTGGGATAATAACTTGCCGGGGTTGGGCAATCCCATGTCTGCCATTAGCTTAAGCGAATACTCTACTGCCTCACCATCAGTCATATTTGTATGGGCTAGTAGAACTTCCTTAACTTGTGTGCCTATTGGAATTATGGGGTTCAGAGAAGCTCTAGGATCTTGGAATACCATTCCGATTTTAGGACCACGCACTTTTCTCAAGTCCTCTGATCCCAATTCCAATATATTTACACCTTCTAGGATGACACTCCCTGAAAGTATTTTGCCTGGAAACGGTAATAATCCTACAGAAGATAGTGCTGTGACAGATTTTCCGGAACCGCTTTCTCCGACCATTGCGGTAATGGTATTTTCCTCGATCGAAAGGTCTACACCGTTTACAGCGTCGATAGGGCCATCTTTTGTATCGAAACGAACGTATAAGTTTTCGATCTCCAAAAGTGCCATTATTTTCCAGCTTTGTTCTAATTAAAAAGTAGTAAATGAGCCTACCAAATTAGTGTCACACTTGTTATTGGTAGAGTCAACAAAAACGAAATGTGAAGGAAATAAGTACATTCTACTGCTTAAATTTAACTTGAAAGCGGAAGAAACCACGTGATAAAGTGTATCAGGCTTCTACAAAGCCCGGTTAAAGCATATGCTCGACAATTATTTTCAGCAGTATGGTCTTATTGCGATTCTTTCAGTAATTGCCGTTGTTATTCCCGCTAGCATGCTTATTCTGTCCTGGTTAGCGTCGTTTATAAGGTTGCGCCCCAATAAGCCTAATCCAGTCAAGAGTCAAGTTTACGAGTGTGGTGTGGAGCCTATTGGTAAAGGTAGTTGGGCTCAATTCAATTTTAGATATTATGTTTATGCATTGCTCTTCGTCATATTCGATGTTGAGGTAGTTTTCTTATATCCCTGGGCAGTTCAGTATCAGAAGCTCGGTTTATTTGCACTTGTAGAGATGCTTATATTTGTACTTATTTTGGTAGTTGGCCTGGCTTATGCTTGGCGAAAACGCGCTTTGGAATGGGAGTAGACTCAATGTCAGAATCTAGTGTAAATGGCAAAATAATTCCGCTTCACGAGACCACTTGGAAGTTGGATAGGGAGGAAGGTTTACGAATACAGGATTTGAAGGATGTATCTACTACGCCGTTTAATGAGCCTCTTCTCGAAGTTCCAGATGATATTGGTCATAACGTAGTTGTGACATCTGTAGATGCGTTACTCAACTGGGGGCGTAGGTCGGCAGTTTGGCCTCTTGCATTTGGCTTGGCTTGTTGTGCGTTTGAGATGATGGCTAGCGCGATGTCCCGATTTGACATAGCGAGATTTGGAATGGAAGTATTTAGACCGTCCCCGAGGCAAGCTGACCTTATGATAGTTGCCGGAACAGTTACTTGGAAAATGGCTGAAGCGATAAAGAGAATTTACGATCAAATGGCGGAACCTAAATGGGTCATTTCAATGGGCGTTTGTGCTACTAGCGGTGGTCCATATTACCAATCTTATAGTGTTGTGCCAGGTGTGAATCATATAGTTCCGGTTGATGTTTACGTTCCAGGATGCCCTCCAAGGCCTGACGCTCTTTTATATGGAATTATGCAACTGCACGAAAAAATAAAGAAATATAGCTTAACTAGAAGGCCTGCTGGTGG
>CAZBMS010000057.1:0-9121 GCA_964493125.1 uncultured Dehalococcoidia bacterium
TGTTATTATTATCTCCGGCTGGTATTCGTTTATAGCATCTTTGATTTCTTGTATCAGTTCGGCAACCGTTGGAAAACACCATGGAGGGCTGGACGGTTTTTAAGATAGTATGCAACGCTGATACTCTTTTATGTAAGTCGATAATAACAGGGAATATTCCAAGTTTTATTTTGTCCGCGACTGGTTGCATTAATTCAAAACCATAATAATTGAACATATGATGATGTGACAGCATGTCTTTAAGTAGCTGGTCAAGGGAGTTTTCTAAGCGATGTTTTGAGTGTCCATCATTTTTGGATAGGGTCTCCAAATCCATTCCTGTCGCATATTGAGTAAAAATAGGCTTTTGCTACTAGTTTGTTTGAACCAATTGCTAAGTCTGGGTATATCTGGCCAATCTTGTAGTTTAACTACCGCTATTTGTTCAGATTTAATGTTATATGCGACTGTATTTAGCCGGTATTGATCGGTAGTGAAAAGTACAGGGTGGATTCTCAAATGTTTCTTTATTTGCCTTAAATGGATTTGGGCTATTATCACGTTAGTAGTCGCAATTGCTCTTAATTTGCGAGCTGCTACCTTAAGCATAAGTTTGAAGTTTACTGGGAATTTGATTTTCTCGAATACGACATCTATATTTTTGTGTAAACAATAATGTTGGCATATGTCTGCAATGTACATATCGTGCACCATTGGATAGGGGCTGCTCGAATATCGTTCTTTTCGGTAGTGAAATAGTATTATCTTGCTAGGGTTATGAATTTTAATAGCTGTAGTTATTATTTCTACTAATTGCATTATATGATTGTATGACCATCTGGAGTACCATACTAGATTTTCTATATAGCCATGTGTGACGTTTAAGCTATCTGTAAAATAAAAATGGTTTCTAATATGTTCGGTAATTTGGAGCGATTTGCAAGACGCTCTAGTACGACCGTTCTCTGATAAATACTGCTGTGTATCGCTACATGTATATCCCTCGCGCTTAAGATATGTCCTTATGTTTGGATATAAGGCTATCAATATGAAATTACTGTTGACGTAATCTCGTTTCTTATAGCGGGAGCAAAAATGTCGCGCTGCAAGTTGGCTGTCAATTATTACTAAGATATTTTTTGCAAATATTGAATAGTAACTCTGTCACATCTGGGTACATATCATATCAGTCGTAAGGGGTTTTTTCGTAAATCATAACTTTTCTGTATTGATACCTCTGTTTTCCAGGGTATTGGTAATCGAATGTCTTAACGACTTCATAGTGGTCTACATTTGATTTTCTCGGTGAAGACAAAATTGGTACGAGATTAACTGTATTTTCATATGGATGAGGGTGAGTGACGACGATTAACTGTGGAGAGGTGTCATTAATGTGATTTTTGATCATCATACTAGCTTCTTCTGATGACGAGGCATCCCATTCAATTGCAGACGTGCTTGTGAATCTTTGAAATTTTGGTGGTATATAAAAATTCCATTGATCGGTAATAATTGTGGTCGTATCGGAATAATGATCTGATATCCATGATCCTATTTGGAGACCAGTATCATTATTTTTGTTTTTTAAATATTTCCAATTGTCGTAACTGTCTACGGCGTTAAAGATGATAAAAATTGTTAATAATGAGAATGCCAATCGAGGAAGGAACTTTGTTTTGTTAAATATATCTCTAGCGTTACTAAATGAACCCATAGAGGTGATTGGATAGGTTACCAAAAGTGACAATATTGCGAGGCCAGGTAGGGCGTGCCGGACGCTTCCAGCCTTCAGCAGGATAATTAGTATTATAGTTATTGCAGCATACGACCATAATGCAAGGACCTTGGCTTTTATGTCATTTCCATCTTGGTGATCATTTAGATGCTTAAATAGAGCTAGGGGTATTAATATTGCCAATGCTAACCAGCCAGGGTTCATCTGTTTAAATAATTGAATAATGACCACGAAATAGCTATCTGCGCCACTAGCGCCGTAAGATCCTGCTAATGCCGTGTTAAAAAACATAAATCCTACTTGGGAGACGAGATGAGAGGGATGTGCCAAATAAACTGGTCCGGATACAAAAAATATAACTATATACGCTGTGATTGTTTGAAGAGCAAACCATATACAAAGTACGGTATAGGAATATTTATTCGGCCGTATTTTTTGAATTTTCGCATCTTTAAATCGATAAAATTTTATCCATAGGTATATCAGTGCTAACAGAGAGAGGCTCAAAATCGAGAGACTTGAGATTGTTATGGCTTTGAGTAGATATTCATAGGTCTCTAGATATATAGGCGCTTGGATTAATTGTGAATGTTCGAATGCTGGTTGGCTCAAACTTAAAATGATTTGTACTACGTCGAATGATTCTGACAATAGTAACCATGCAGAGATTGAAAGGATACCAAAAAACACCAAGATAATTAGGGGTGATAATTTTAAGTAATGTATGCGCGTACGCTGGATCACATCGTTCCATTCAAGTAACCCGCTTGAGCTTTTTGCAATCGCATATGTAGTTACAATTGGGATAACGAATATAAATATCCATCCACCATATTTGGTGGAAAATGCTAATCCTCCCAATAACGAAGCTATAAAAAACCGCTTAAAGGAGTATTTTTCCGCCAATTTTATGCACATAAAAATAGTGGCCAGAATTAATGTTTGCTCTAAAGGATTTGGGCGGACTTGTGTGCTCCATATTAGGAACTGGGGTATTGTGAGGAAGCATAGCGTTCCAATGAAAGCGATTGTATTTGAATCAAATAATTTTTTAGATATTGCAAATAATATAATTCCGCTAATGGCAGCGGAAAACATACTTATTAATCTCCAAGTGACTAATATGACTTTGTCATTATCACCGAAAAAATAAGAGTACGGATATAGAAATAATCCTGCTGTGTTGTAATAGACTTTTGGGTATACGTTCATGTGACGGAATCCAGGATAGAAAAGGGGGCCTTTTTCATACTGACCGTGAAATTCAAGGAACATTACGTCTTCTTCAGCGAAATGTTCGATCATGCTCGGATTTTCTAGTCCTAGGCCTATTAACGGAACACAGTAAGCTATTGGCACTAGAACTAATATTAATGCTAATGCTGTTGTTATCCACCACTTATATGTATGGGATATTTTTTCCGTCTCAGAGAGTTTTTTAAATATAACCATTTATGAAATCATATTATCTTGGCCTGAAAATATTATGGACTTAATACGTTAGCTGATGGAGATATAGTAGGGAATTGCCTTTTCTATTTAGGTCTTCTTATTTTTTTCCGCCAATTTTGCATTTACTAACATTATGTCGTATGTATTTAAGTACACCCCGAGTCTTCTAGGGACTATTCGGAGTAATAGTTTGTATATAATCGATTCATTGGTGTCGTTGCCGAGAATAAATAACCCATGAAGTATTTGTCCCAAAGTTCGCCAATAACCTGGATATTTTATATCTACTATCTCAAATCCTTTAGAAGTAAGTAGTTTGGTCAAAGTCGTTTTGGAGAAATATTGAAGATGGCTTGGAGGGTGAATCATTCTCCAGCTTGGTCCTTGAAATTTTGCGAGTCTAGAATCTATGTCACCGGTTGTGATGAATATATGGCCGTTTGGCTTGAGTACATTTTGCACTTTGTCTATTACCATTGCAGGGTCCGGTAAATGTTCTATGACATCCCACATTACAACGATATCGACGGAATTAGGAAGGATGTTCGCATCATCCAAAAAATCTGTATTGTATGTTCTGGCGTTTATAGCATAGTTAGAATAATCTGTGGCTGCTTCAGATATTTCGTATCCAGTCGCTTGGAAGTGTTCTTCAGCGATTTCCAGAAAAAATCCGTAAGCACTACCTATTTCTATTAGGACGCCAGAGTCTCTGTAGCGACGGATTGCTTTTAACCACTTACAAAGGTTTTTCTGAATAATTTTCTTATCCCCGACGTAGTCTACATACTCTTCTCCCGAAAAATATGTGGTGCCGTAGAGCGTGTGAATGTCTTCGGCGCTCAGCGCAATATTGGCAGTTATAAAATCACAATTATTACACTGGATTAATCCAGGGAACGACTGTTTAAAATCCTTACGGCCACAGACATTGCATTTGAATGTTATGCGATTGTTAGTAGCTGCAAGAATTTCTGGCCTATTTGGCATAATTGATGCTCGATTCCATTTATTATGATGCATGGTGTTGAGGGTCCAATTTAATGTAATTCATTCTTGGTTTATGAGCGTCTGTAGGCCATCCGCTAGATTTTTCTGGTGATGCCATCCCAGATTGACCTGAGCTTTCTGAGTATTAGCATATACACCAGATTGTTTTTCGCTTGCCCCCAGTGTTGTTGCTATCTTGCCAAAAGTACAACTGATATCTTCGCATAATCTAGCTAAATCCAATATTGTTGTAGGAATACCGGATCCTATATTGTATATGTGGCATCCGGACTCACTGGTTTTGTCCGATTTTACTAAGGAGTCCACTACATCTGATATATGAACGAAGTCCCTTACAGAATTAGGAGTTTCAATGGTGATATTTTTGTCGTTAGCTAAACCGTCGGTAATGTATGGGATTACAAAAGGTTGTTTTTGACCAGGTCCGTAAACGTTGAATAGTCTCAGAATTGTTGACGTAACATTTCCGAGTTTCCCTTCTAATTGGCAGAGCTCTTCACCTATCCATTTGCTAGTAGCATAATGGGAGGCAGGGGATATTTCGCTTGATTCATCAACACAGATACTGTCCCCTTTTGCGTACACGCCAGATGTCGAGGGGTATATGCACTTTGCTCCCATTGCCTTACAGTATTCGAGTACGGAAACAGTACCTTGTACATTTACATCAAAGCAGTGATATGGTTCAGTTTTAAACCGATCTTGATTGGTGATAGCCGCGAGATGAAAAACTGTATCGTTAGGATCTTTGAGTGAATCAACGGTCCGTATATCTTGTGTCCATTCCTGAACATGATATCCTAATTTCGTAAGGGTTCTTACTAAGTTAGAACCTATGAAGCCCTTGCTACCAGTTACGAGAACTCTTTTAGGACTTGTCATTGGTAATTGTATTCGGCTCGAGGCTAAGTTGAGACAGGCTGGAATTGGGGTTTTCAAAATTATCAAGATACTGCTCATACCACTTGATAGTGCGCAACAATCCCGATGTGTGGTCAATTCTTGGTTTCCAGTTCAAGACAGATTTTGCTAATTCGTTGCTGCAAAACATTCTCATGATCTCACCAGGTCTTGTTGATAGCTCTCCGATTTTCAATAAAGAATTAGAGTTTGTTAGAGAGTGGATAGTGCTGACTAAATCTTTTATAGCTATTTCTTGGCCACATCCTAGGTTAATTATCTGACCTATGGCTTCTGGCACGGTTCCTCCAGCTATAAATCCTTCTATTAAATTTTCGACATAATTGAATTCCCGCGTCTGCACACCCTCCGTAGTGATTATATCGTCACCTTTAAGACATTTAATAATCAGCTCTGCGGTAATCGCTCTAGGGCTTTGGTATGGTCCGTATGCATTGAACGGCCTTAATACTACGATTGGCTTATTCAATGACAACCATTTCAATCTTGCGTAGAGTTCCCCTGAATATTTGCCGACTGCGTATGGTGATAATGGCTGAGGTTTAGAATGTTCTGTGAATGGCACTGTATCCTGATGGCCATAGACTTCCGATGTGGAAATGTATATAAACCGGCTGTAATCCTCATATGATTCTAATAGGTTTACGGTGCCTTTAGAGTTTGAATCTATAGCTTCTGAAACTTGAGAGAAACTGTCGCCAACATGATTGTATGCGGCGAGATGGTAAATAATGTGCGGTTTTATTTGTTGTATCTGCCGCAATGAGTCTACGTTGCGTAAATCTGCCTCTATTGGTATTACCTTGTTCCAAATACCAGCTATACGGACATTATCTATGACTGAGTTATATTTCACCAATACGTAAACTTGGGCCCCAAGTGATACCAAATGTCGACATAAATGGGATCCAATAAAACCTGACCCACCAGTGACTAGCACCCGTTTGTTTGTGAGTGTCAAATAGATTCCTCCTGATGAGTAAAAAATGCTATGAAATCGTTTTGGGCTTGGTTTAATTCCTGTTGCGTATTAAAAGTTATTTGTGGACCATTATATTGGTAAGTGTAGAGGTGATTCTTGGAGATTAATTGCTTAAATAACCTTACTAGTCCATCGCCATCTGGTAATTCCAAAAGATCTTTATTTAAATCTCCTAACAAATTCCGCTGCAAGATCATATGCCCTATATAGTACGATTGAGTGGGTTTTTCTTCGAATGAATACACTTGACCATTTATCGCAGTCTTTACTAGTCCAAAAGGACTTTTGACGTCTGCGGTTATGATAGTTATTTTGGCCTGGCTAGAAATATGGGACTTGATCAAATGATTGAGGTCTATATCAATTAAAGTGTCTCCGTAGGAGACGATAGTATTTTCAGATAGCATTTCGGATGCGTCATTGATACGTGTTAGCATGCTTGCGTTATCTCCGGAGTTACAAAAATCGAGAGTAGCGCTAAAATTTTGCTTTATCAGGTATTCCTGGATCATGTTTCCTTTGTAACCAACACAAATGATGAATTTGGTGACCCCTTTTTTTATAAAGGATTCTATAGAATGATGAATTATTGGCTTTCCATTGAGCGGAACCAAAGGTTTTGGGATACCATCGGTGAGAGGTCTTAATCTTAACCCTCTACCACCGCATAAAATTAATGTCTTAATGTCGTTCATCTATTGCGATTGGTTTTCGGATGTGACAATTCTTCATATGATGTGTCATCCACTATGAAAACAGGCCTTCCCTTTGTTTGGTCGTATATTCTGCATATATATTCTCCTAAAACTCCGACTGCTATTAGCTGCACAGCCCCGAAAAACGATATTGCAATCGCGAGTGCAGACCATCCAGGAGGGATTTGTAGATTGTGGTATTGTTTTAGGGATACGAGTATGACTACAATTATGGCGTACAAGAAGCTGCTTGCAGCAATTATTATTCCTGCTGCAGTGAAAACCCTGAGCGGGAGAGTTGAAAAAGATAAAATGCCGTCTATAGCGAACGACAGTAAAGATCGGTAGCTGAACTTTGATGTCCCTGAATATCGAAGGGATTCCTCGTATTCCAAAGAAGTCTGCCTAAACCCTAACCAACTTATCGTACCTCTTAAGAACTTTTTATATTCCGGTATTTGGATGAGACAATTTAGGACCTTTCGATCTAGTAGTCTAAAATCTGACTGTCCATAAGTTACATTTAGCCCTGACAACTTAGAGATCAAATAGTAGAATAGTCTTGTCTGAATTTGAGTAACAGTACGAGGTCTTCGAGCAATTTTATTGGTGTAAACTACCTGAAATCCATGCTCCCACAGTTTAATCATTTCCGATATTAAAGATGGTGGATGCTGAAGGTCCGCATCCAATGTGATAGTTGCATCACCATTTGCGTAAGTTAATCCTGCAAATAGGCCTCCTTGGTGCCCGAAATTTCTAGAGAGTGATAAGAAATGAACTTTATTATCTTCACTTCTTAGTTTTTTAATTATTTCTAAGGACGTATCTGTACTTCCATTGTCAACAAATATTATCTCGTAGTCGTGGTCTAAATTACTGAATACTTTGGTAATGTTACTATGCAGTGGAGATAGATTGAGTTCTTCGTTATATACCGGTAGTACTATAGAAATTAACATGAGATCACTGTTATCTACTCGCACCCATGCCTACATACTTGAAGCCTAGCTCAATCATATCTGATTGGACTAACAAGTTTCGGCTATCTACTATGGCAGGATTAGACATATTAGAATATATCTGCTTGTAATCAAGGTGAAGAAAGTCTTTCCATCCGGTTAGTATCAGAAGCACATCAGCCCCTTGGGCTGCTGAGTATGCCGAATCACACGGTTTCAAATTAGGGTCAACGGACAGTATCTCATTATTCACTACAGGGTCATATGATTGTACGACAGCTCCTCGTTTATGAAGTTCGTTTGTAACACGTATTGCCAATGAATTCCTGATATCATTTGTTTCTGGCTTAAAAGTTAGACCAAGGACTGCTATAGTCCGGTTGTATAAGTTCGTATCCAGAAGTTTCTCGACTTTGTTTACGACACTAGCGACTTGTCTGTCATTCTTATCTAGTACAGCTTGTAGGAGATCAGTCTGATATTTATCTTGGTCTACAGTATTAATGAGAGCTCTCAGATCTTTTTCTAGGCAGGGACCTCCAAATCCAAGTCCAGCCTCCAAATAGGAATGACCAATCCTGGAATCATATCCCATGCCGTTGGCTACTTCCTTGATATCTGCATTTACCTGTTCGCATATTCCTGAAATCTCGTTTATGAATGATATTCGTGTTGCAAGAAATGCGTTTGATGCATACTTGATGATTTGGGCTGATGCTATATCAGTCTGTATCACGGGAACAGGATCGGTTTCTTTTGAAATATTTTGAATCCCTTTTATAGATACTTCTCTGTTTATTATGGGCTTATATATGTATCTTAAGATAGAAAAAGCCTTGTCTGAATCCCCGCCTAAAACTATTCTGTCTGGGAAGAAGAAATCTTTTAAAGCATTCCCCTCTCTGAGGAATTCCGGATTTGACACAATATCAAAGCAATCCTGTTGTGCTTTTTCGTTAAGGATGCTTTTAATCAACTCGATAGTTCCAACTGGGATAGTACTCTTGATGACAATGATTTTGTATTCATTCAAGCCTGAACTTATTTGGTTTGCCACTTCTATTATCTGCGATAGATCTATCTGTCCGTTTTTTAGAGATGGCGTTCCAACAGTTACGAATACGACCTGACTGTTTTTTACTGAAGATTGCAGATCAGTACTAAATCTCAACCTCCCATTATGTAGATTGCGTCTGAGTACTACGTCTATTCCAGATTCATATATGGGTGATTTCCCTGCGTTAAGTTGATCTACCCTGGCTCGATCAATGTCTACGTTGACTACTTCGTGACCAATTTCAGATAATCCCAAACCTGTGATTAGGCCAACATATCCTGATCCACCGATTACACATATCTTCTGGGGTTTATTCATGATATTGAT
>CAZBMS010000058.1:0-9044 GCA_964493125.1 uncultured Dehalococcoidia bacterium
GGGAATACGATCAGGTTGAAGCAGTCTCCATTTACGCAGGTCAAGTCGAAGGACGTGCCACCCAACTCGGCCGTTGTGTCGGTAGTTACCTCTATCCACAGTGGCTCGCCACCTTGGATCTCGGTCAGGGTATTCGCATCGGTGAATGCATCATCGACTATATGGAAATCAAATTCCTTCGTTCCATTGTTAAAGTAGAACGCACTTGCCAGAGTACCGGCAGTCAGTAGAGGCTCAAGAGCTTCTGCCGTAGGCGTTATTACATCTGACACGATCTCGCTAGTTACCGTGTAACCTACGCTAGCAGTGGTACCACCAACGTCAAGCTCTACAGTCTGCACACCAGTGTCAGTACCTGGTACTACAAAGTCGAATGATAGATCACCATTAGTATCGGTAGTCGGCTTCGGTGATGGAGTTACGTCAATGGCACCAACCTCGAGGGTGGTAACAGTGGTGTATCTCTTAAATCCTGTACCGGTTACCGTAACTGTACTACCTGCTCCACCGCTCGAACTACTCAGTGTTACAGAAGCTGATGGGACAGCATGGGTCTGGGTACTGAGATTATCGGCACCCGTATCTGTACCAGCCGTGTTATACACGTTGTATGCGGCCTGGACAGTGTTAGTTGACGGAATTGCAGCTCCACTCGGTACCTGTACAGTCGTACTGAAGTTACCACCTGAATCAGGTGTCACCGAAGCAGTGTTCGTTGACGATCCAGACGTGTAAGTCACGGTAACAGTGTTGCTACTACCATCATTATTCTTTGCAGGGAAACCTGTTCCCTTAACCGTCACGTTAGAACCAACCTTACCCGACTCGGGGGTTATGGTCATCGTACGTGCAGCTATGTCAATGTCCAAGTTTCCACTTCGACCTGAACCGTCTGTAACCTTAATCGTCTTAGAACCGGTCACTTCGGTCGCTGTTGTAACTGGTATATCGACTGAAGACGACCAGCTACCGCCATTGTCTATGCTAATGGTAGTACCATCATTAATCCTAGCAGCAGCGATCGATTCGCCACCAATAGTAATAGTACTAACCGTTGAACTAGCAGTGAAGCCACTACCCGTCAGAGTTATCCTCTGGTTAGGTACTATGCTGTCACTTGGGGTTGAAGTAACGCTAGCAGAACCAATAGTGATATTGGCCTTTAAGCTGTTACTACCAGCATCTACAAGATAGAACTTCTGTGTACCTGATGCTACGTTCGGGATCGTGGCTGTTACATCAAGCATACCAGAGGCTGGTACTGTACCTGAACAACTTCCGCTGTTACCCGTATTAATTATGTAGCAGGATGCAACGGCACCGGCGGCACCATCAGTAATCTGAACTGTGATGGTATCACCCGGGTTGGCCGTGGAAGGTACTAGAGAAATCGATCCTTCTAATTCGAAGACCGCTTTATCCATATCATCCTGGGATGTCCACTCAGCTCGTTTGTTTTCACCGTCAATCGCGTTAACGAGGTTAACGATGTGCCCATTGGAATCTGAGTCGGCCAATGCACCAATGCTCTGGGCATTAGAGAACGTACCTGCAGCGTCATCACCCTTACCAACTTCAAATGGTGGAACGCTTACTGTGAAATCACAAGTAGCTGTGCTACTGCTTACACTTCCGGTACATAGATCAATCTCATCACTATCCCTTGTTCCGTTACCATCAACGTCGGCCCAGAAAGTAGCTGTTCCGCTAGCATATCCGGACGCAGTAGCGGTAACTGAGTCACCACGGGATCCGCTAACAGCTGACAAGGTTACGTCTCTATACAGGGTGATTTCATCCCCCTGGTATTCCGCCCAAACGTCTGAGCTGTCATTGGTAGTGTTGATGGAAATATCATATCCGCCAGCTTTAACAGGCAACGAAACACCAGCTGACTGGAGGATAGTGATGGTAACTGTAGCTGCGCTACCTATACCATGGGCACCATCTGTATCTCCATCCATGTCAGGAACTACCAGAGTTATTACTGGTAGATCATTCTCGGCACCTGTTGTTGAGACCGTTACGCTGCTCGGATTAACAACTACATTCGCATCTCCACGAGTCACATTGTAAGCCAATGTGTTGGCTGAGATTGTCACCGCGCTATTTGCGATGGTGGCCGGCACTGTGAACTTGCTGCTATCGAACCTGATTGCGATCTCACTAGAACCTGTTGTCAGATCACCATCACCAGCAGATGTAGTGTTATTAGTAGCATTCGATCCAGTAGTGAGGAACGTGATTGTCATCCTCGCGTTATCTCCTACTAGAGTAGGACTGGCGGACAGAGTAACTGTCGTCACTTTATCCGTAGCCGAAGCTGTACCTATATTATTGATTGTGGTTGTGCTTGGATTTTCTAAGCTAGCTTCAACAGCATTAGGCGAAGCGAAGTTAAAGATGCTAAGCATCCCTACTACTGCCATCACTACTAACACTGCTAACCCAGCGGGTATTACGATTTTTCTATCCATTTATTAGGTTTCTCCTTTCGGTAGTCACCGGAATTAAGTTTCCTTGAAGAAAATTCATTTTAAACTTCACTTCATGCACTACTCTCCCAATTCGACATAGATTTAGCACTTCTATACTATTTAGAACGTATACAGAGGAATTATATCCTCTAAGTATTACCAAAGTGTTACCACAAAAATATATATGGACACTCTCAGGATCTAGACCTTTTCGAACCTTAGTTTACTAACCTAAGTGCTAGTCGTTTTACTAATAAAGCCCTCCTTGGTGTCCAAAGTTTTTTCGTAGTTTTATTTTTTAAAACAACGCGAAGGTTGCCGTAAATCTCGGCATTCCCAAGGCACTATAGACAAGCTTTCAATCCATGTCAAGCGTAATTTAAAACAAATTCAAAGACTTTCCAGCAGTCCTAAGTTTAACTTCTTTAACATCCCATCAAGGTACAAAGAAAACCTTTCTGGTATCGGTCAATAATTTGCCATCCTGATTAGAGGCCGAAACTTTTATATTATTACTGCCGGGTTGTAATTGGACAAACGTGAAAAAATATCCTGATGAATCAACCATTACTTTTTCCCCGTTCACTCTCACGGTAGCAATAGGAGATGTTGTTCCAGAGACTTGCACGATTTGCTCAGCCACACGTATGTCATTACTAGGAGTATTGACCAAGAGGAAGAATGCAAACGGCAGTGGTGGTTCATATCTAATAACTAGAAAGTCTCGTATCTTGTCCCCATTTTCGCCTTCTACTATTAACTCAATAACATTCTGCCCAGTATCTAGGGGTATGTTCTTAACAAATTCACCACGAACATCTACAGTAACCCTAACCGAGTTTATTTCTAGTATAGCCTCAGGAAGAGTAGACCCAGAGACTAGTATGGTATTACTAGATACTGCAATATTGTTTTTTGGCGCTGTTATTTTCAGGAACAATTCAGGCGGCGGTGCAGGGGTAGCTGTAGGAACCACTGCAGGAATGACACTTGGGGTGGGTACAACCGCTATCTCAGGCTCAGGTATTTTAGTTGGGGGCACCGGAACTATGAACGGAGTAGGTGACGGAGTAATAGTCGGTATTACTACAATTGGCACTGGCGTACTGGAGAGCACTTCATCAAACCCAGTCCTAGGAACCGGGCTTACACAACTCACACACAATAGCATAAGTATAACGAAAAAATATAAATATATCGGTATGCTTCTCCTATTCAATAGTAACATTACCCTGTGAAGTCCTTTATCGGAAGTGTAAGAGTAAATTCAGTAAAATGCTCGGTTTTATCTCCAACCAAGCTCTGTACTCTGAGATCTCCTCCGTATCTTTGAGACAGAGTCTTCGCTATAAACATACCTAGCCCAGAGGTAGTCCTTTCTTCTCGTTTAGCTAATTCAGGAGTCCATCCTCTATCAAATATATGGGTACGGTACTCTTCAGGGATCCCATAGCCATCATCCCACACCTTTATGCTAAATTCAGAACCTTCACGGATTAATTTAATCTCTATACGTTTATCAGCAAACCGAACCGCATTATCAACGACGTTTGTGATAATATGCTCTATTGCGGAAGCGTCACAGTAGACAATCCCAAAATCGTCGGGATCTGACCACCACGTAATCTCTTTATTTCCATCGGTAGCAGCAAAAGTGTACCGGTCTACTATTCTTCTGACTATTTCTAGCGGCTCTACTGGCTCCAGCACTAAACCTTGCACAGGGGTTTCCATTTGTATCAAGACTTGGACATTCGACATCATGAGTCTAAAATTGGGAGCTTGGCCTTCTATTTCATCAAGGAGCTCTACAACACCCCGGTACGTTTCCCGATCAGATAAATCAATAGTGGATCGCACCTCACGCTCTTTACCCAAAATCCGTCTAAGTGGTCGACCCAGGTCATGTTGAAACAAGTCAAAATACTGCTGTGTTAGACTTGCCCAGTCAGAAATTAATTCGCTACCTGACAAGTATGAAGTCATCTTACGGCGCAATATTCCTGAAATTCCGTAAGATGCGGTGATAATAACCAACCCTGAGATGATAATAACAGCAGCTACATAAGCAACTGGTTCTACTGCCCAAAGATTGTCAGATACACGCCTCCCCAACATAGGCGCAATTAAGACTAGTATCACGCCAACTAGGCAGGCTATGGACCCGAAAATTATGGCGGCGATATGAATCAATCGAATCACAAATTCTAAAACGTCTTAGGAGGAATCAGTCTGTAGCCCCGATCCCTAACATTGATAATAAAATCACCTGCTCCAAATTTAACGCCCAGCGCATTGCCTAGAGAGATTTTTATTTCCCTTATACGAACTCTGAGAGAAGCTCTTGCTTCCTCACCGTCAGAATATCTCTCTAGTTTACTAAAGGGAACTAATTGACCTGGACTCTTGTACCACGTAGAAGCTAATTCGCGTAATATTTCGAATTTCATTCCTTGAATATCATTTACCGTTGCGAGCTCATCCCCATGTTTAACCTGCACTAAGCTCGAATCTACATCTAGAATAATTTTCTCACCCATGACAATATAAGTGGGTGGTCTACCAATAAGTCTTCTGAGCCTTAATATAACTTCCTGGGGGCTAGCCAACTTGTCAATAAAATCGACAGCAGAGTCCAGCTGCAGACTGCTCCTGACAGCAGTGTCACGTTCGGGACCCTGCGTATATTGGGTAAACATTAAAACTGGCGTATGCGGATGTCGTTCGACAATTTTGTGTAATATTTCCAAACCCTTAAATTGATCTTCCCGATATTCTCCAAGCCGCACATCTAGCAATATACCGGTAGGGCGGATCGTTTCTATAGCGTACAAAGTCTCAGTTTCAAAATCATTTCCCGATTCAGCGGAGAATTGCGGTTTAATCACCGAGGTCTCCCACCCTTCCTGCTCTAGTGTTCTTAGGACCGCACCAACAATAGGGGACTCCCATTCATCGTCCACAACTAGTATATGTTCTGTTTTGTTATACATCATTTACGGTTGCTGCAATTTACGGTTGGACACATCCTTAATATTCTATCTAAAGCGCAGCCGAAAGTCTCATTGCAGATATTAGCCAAACCATTTAGAAGACTTCCTTTTCAAATGCCATCCCCCAAGGCACTCTGTATGAACACACAAACAATACAAAACAGGGGTCATCTATCCTTATCATCTTTATACGCATCTAGATTATGCAGATTAGCCAAAAATTCCTGGTTAGTCGTCCAATTAGTGAGATGCTCGAGTATACGCTCTGTCGCGCTATTAGACCCGTCGCCAGAGACCAAAGTTACCATTCGCCGTAATAGAAAGACTCGTTGCATCATGTCTTCATTATAGAGTAGTTCTTCTCTTCTGGTACCACTACGTATGATATCTACCGCAGGGAAAAACCTCCTGTCAGCCAATTTGCGGTCTAGATGCAGCTCCATATTACCGGTACCTTTAAATTCTTCGTATATCACTTCATCCATACGGCTACCAGTATCAACTAGACAAGTTGAAATAATTGTAAGGCTTCCCCCCTCTTCTATGTTTCTAGCCGCTCCAAAAAACTTCTTTGGAGGATACAGTGCTATGGGATCCATGCCTCCTGACAAAGTCCTCCCACTACTAGGCACTGCGATATTGTAAGCCCTTGCTAAACGGGTAATGCTATCTAGCAAAATAATAACGTCCTGTTGGCTTTCGACAAGCCTCTTCGCCCGCTCAATAGCAAGTTCAGCGACTCTACATTGTTCTTCCACTGACTCATCAAATGTCGACGCAAAGACATCACCGTCAACTGCTCTACGCATTTCAGTAACTTCTTCAGGACGCTCACCAATGAGGACAACCATCAAAACGGCCTCTGGACAATTTATAGCCACACTGTGAGCTATCTGTTTCAGTATAGTCGTCTTGCCGGCTTTTGGAGGAGACACGATTAGACCACGTTGCCCCAAACCAATAGGGGCAAATAGATCTACCATACGAGTAGACAAAGTTGTACTGTCAGTTTCGAGAGTCACCATATCCTCAGGAAATATCGGAGTAAGATATTCGAACTGTACTTGAGATCTCGTATTCAGCTTGTCAGGGTCCAGGTTGTTTACAGTTTCAACTCTGACTAATCCAAAATATCTCTCTCCCTCCTTTGGCGGTCTCACTTGACCAGTTACAGTATCTCCAGTTTTTAGACCAAATCTTCTAATTTGCGACTGTGAAATGTAAACATCGCCGGAACCACCGAGAGAGTTAACCTGCCGCAGAAATCCATAACCTTCGTCCATAACCTCAAGTATTCCGGAGGCGATCAAAAACTGTTGAGCCGAAGCCGTTTGTAACACTTTGCTCAATAAATCTTCACGACGGCTCAAATTCTCTATCGTTTCGCCTTCAATACCAAAAGCAATAGCCAGTTCCACCAACTCTTCTTTGCTCTTAGCTCTGATATCTGCTGCATTCATCTTTTCTAATGTAGTAGTCATATACACCTCGGGTTAAGAAAACTATGTCTATAAATCATTACTGTAATTCTATCGCTACGATGTGGGTAGGAACACCGTATAGCACATTTGAATTTTGAAGGAACTACTTGTTCCTAACTGATCACCTCTTAATTAAACATTCACGTCAATTGAAGCGGACGTTGGTAACCTTCTCTGATAGTATCTTTTGCGTAAGATACAAACTCATTAAATAATGGATGAGGCAAGTGTGGTCTAGATCTAAATTCGGGGTGAAATTGTGTGCCTAGCATAAACGGATGATCTCTCACTTCCGTAATTTCCACTAAGGTACCATCAGGAGAAAGTCCGCTTATGAGTAAACCTGACTCTTCAAAAGATTCTCTATAACTATTATTCAACTCATACCTATGTCTATGGCGTTCTTCTACAACTGAATCCTTGTAAGCTCGAGAAGTGATAGTTCCTTCTACGGGCTTGCATGAGTAAGAGCCAAGCCGCATAGTGCCGCCTTTGTTCGTCACATCTTCCTGATCAGCCATGATATGTATGACGGGATGTTCAGTGTCTGGGTCCAACTCTGAAGAATTCGCATTTAATTTAAGTATATTCCGAGCCCACTCTATGACCATCACCTGCATTCCTAGGCATAAGCCCAAATACGGTACTTTATGCAGTCTGGCATACTTGGCTGTGTCTATCATGCCCTCGACTCCGCGCGGCCCAAAGCCCCCAGGAATAACTATTCCCGATACAGTCGACAATAGAGATTCGGCTCCGACACTCTCAACTTCTTCAGAATGTATCCATTGAATATTGATTTCTCGATTGTTAGCCACCCCAGCATGCCGCAAGGCCTCTTTTACCGATATATATGAGTCAGGGTATTCCACATATTTACCAACTACTGCTATTTCAACGGCCTCTGAACACTTGTTCATCCGTTCCATCAAGACACCCCAGTCTGCCAATTCTTTTTCCGGCATGTTCAGACTCAGAGTGTTGCACACTATGTCACCCAAGCCAGTTTCTTCCAAAATAATAGGAATCTCGTAAACATTCCCAACTGTGTGAAGGGGTATCACTGCTTCTTTACTAACGTCACAGAATAACGAAAGCTTGTCTATTATAGAATCTGTCATCTCATAATCGCTTCTACAGATTAAAGCATCTGGTTGTATCCCGATACTGCGCAATTCGTTAACACTGTGCTGTGTAGGCTTAGTCTTGAGTTCATCGCTTCCCGAAATATAAGGGAGCAAGGTTAAATGCATATAAAACACATTTTCTCTACCGACATCGTTCCTCATCTGCCGAATAGCCTCCAAAAATGGAAGGCCCTCGATATCCCCTACGGTACCACCTACTTCGACTACTACAATTTCTGCATCAGAACTATCAGCTAATGAAACTATTTGAGATTTTATTTCATTAGTCACATGAGGGACTGTCTGAATAGTCCCTCCCAAGAAATCTCCTCTACGTTCCTTGTTAATTAACGTCAGATAAACTTGACCTGCCGTCAGGTTAGATTCTCCAGTAAGTTCTATATCGATAAATCTCTCGTAGTGCCCTAAATCCATATCAGTCTCGAACCCATCTTGAGTTACGAATACTTCACCATGTTGATATGGCGACATTGTTCCTGGATCAACATTTAAATATGGATCCAATTTTATAACTGTAACTGACATTCCTCTGTTTTTTAGAATTCTCCCCACAGAGGCGACAGTAATACCCTTTCCGATGGAACTAACTACCCCACCGGTTACAAATATATATTTAGCGGCCATATACTACAGCTAACATTGGTACCTTCTAGGCCAACAGCCTAAGTGGGAATTTAAAGGAGTTCTTACAAGAAGCGTTACAGGTCTGCGGAAGGCAGTTAACGTGAACTTTGCCTATGCCCGAAATTATAGTTTGTAAATCTCTGGCATGTCAATAACTAGGGAAACAATACTAGACGACTATTTTCTATAATTTATAACTTCGACATCTTATTTCACTAAGGTATAATAATGAAGTCAGATAGGATTATAATTATATAACATTTATTAAATGAGCTGGAGTATGTTTTGCCAAAAACTCAAACTCTAAATGTTCAACTCTCT
>CAZBMS010000059.1:0-8859 GCA_964493125.1 uncultured Dehalococcoidia bacterium
CTTTTGAGTCGGTTGAGGAGTCTCGTTTGGATGCGGCTGCGTGGCTGGAATTTTTGAAAGGGAAAGGCCATAAGAAAATAGCCATAGGTGGTCATAGCGGGGGTGCTGTGAGATCCACCTACGCTCAAGCTACCGAACATTTTGAAAACGTTGCTGCGGTAGTTTCTGTTTCACCTGGTGAGTACAACCATGAGAAAGTTGTGAATCTACATGGTGAAGATTTTTCGGGACCTTATGGGGAATCTGAGAAAAACATAGCCCAGGGAAATCCTGATGTTTTTCTCAGGCCTGGAGTGCCATGGGGTTCAATGTGGACAGCCGGAACATATGTGGATTGCTTCAATAAGGACAACAGGTACAGCGTTAGCGCACATGCAGCTAATACAGGAGTCCCTACTTTATATGTCTTTGGGGGAAAGGAGAGTGAAATAGGAGGTGAAGAGGAGTTGCCTGTTTGTGGGTTGGCTATGCGAACGCTGAGGGAGATAGGCTATTCTCATGCCTCTGTTGAAGTGGTTGATGGTGCCAACCACGGCTACAACGGACGGGAAAGAGAATTGATGAAAGTGATCTACAGATTCTTCGAAGGTTTGTGAATTAGTTAGATAGAGCGAATTACTAGATCGTTCAGAGGTGGATGTAATTTTTTGTCTGGGATCTAATCTCGAACTAGGATCAGTAAGAGTAAAGAGCCACTGCTACTGCTAGTCCCATTATTGCGAGAGTGACAGTAGTGAACAGAGCGTGCTCAACTGACACTGCACTTACGTATAGCAATGGGAAGTCGGCCGCCATAACCCATAGTGCTACTTGTCGTAACTTAGCTTTACTAGGCAATATTCACCTCGCTTTCCCGGTATTATCCTTATCTCAATCGAAAAACGTTAGGAAAATCCAAGCTTGTATTCCAACCAGCAGGACTATTCCTAGGCAGTAGGGGATTGTTTTCCTCATAACTTCATTTTCTCTGCCTGACAATCCCACAATGCTTGTCCCTACCAGAACTTTCGCAGGCGCTATTGCGCTTCCCAAAGAGCCGCCTATCGATTGTATGCTTGCTATTGTAACTGAGCTAATTCCTAGCGCGCCTGCACTTTCCATTTGAAGTGCTCCAAACATCACGTTGGAATTAGTGTTACTCCCTGTCATGAAAGTTCCAAGCACTCCTATGTATGGGGAAAATACTGGGAACGCTGTTCCCGTTCCTGCAGCAATCGCTCGCCCTAAAAGGGCTGTCATCCCAGTGTCAGTCATGATTACTGCCATCATGACCATCGTGCCTATACCTACTGTCGTAGAGATTGATTGATTGTAGGTTAGTTTAGCCGCTACCTTGAGTGTGCCAGGTCTCCACCGGTTTGAAATGAGATATATAAGGTAAGACAAGGCTAAGGAGGTTAGAATCAACGGTGCGGGGTGTCTGAAGAGAGCTATTTTTGCGTAGTTCTGGGCTGAATCAACTTTGAATCCCAAAGCGGTTTCCAACGCAGGATAATCGAGTGCAAAGAATATCCCGCTGGTTGCGGATTTAATAGCAGGAATTTGTGACAGGATGCTAAGTCCTATTACAAGGTAATAAGGGAGAAAAGCCAAGTGGAAGTTATTCCCCACACCTCCCAGTGATTCAGCATTATTATTTACGGATGTATTGTTCTCTGCTTTTTCTGAAACTTTTTCAGCATGATCATTAGGCTTTCCGATTAATGGTGTCTTAGATACCAACCAACCAACCCCTGCGCCAACTAGTCCTGGAATTATAGATGCGAGTTGAGGTATCCCTACTGATGCCGAGATCCAAACAAACAGAGCCATTGAACCTCCTATCACAAGAATGGCTGGGACCCCTCTTTTAACTGAAGCTAAACCTCCTTGTATGTGAGCAACGGCGAATCCAGTGATGATAATTGGTAGTGCGAATAGTATTGCCATATGAGGACCTACAACACTTCCCTCTATTCCAGTTACCAACTGTATTGTGTAATAGGAAGAGCCCATAGATCCAAATGTAACTGCCCACGCATGCCCAACAAGGACAATTGCAGCGGCTCTGGCGGGGGAAAACCCCATGAGTACTAGCAGTGGTGCTACTACGGCCACTGGAACCCCGAAACCAGCTACTCCTTGCATGAATCCAGAGAACGCCCACCCAACTACAAGAGCTTGCGCTAGAGGATCACCTACTAATCTTGTCATAGTTTCACCTATGACTTTGATCCCTCCTTGTTTGTCTACTACGTTATAAAGAAGAACTGACGTCCAGATTATTGAGACTACGAAGAAACTAAGGCTTAAACCCTTGGTGCTTGAAATAGATATTGAACTAGCATCGGCACCGAATGTGACAAATGCTAACAATACAACCGTTGCCCATGAAGCTGCTCCGGCTTTAGGTGCACTCCATTTGAAGCCAAGCAAAGTGACTAACAGGACGAGAACAGGCAGAAATGCAAGGGTTCCGTTAATCAAATTTAGGGTTGGTCCGTTATCCAATTATTTCTCCTTTGGCTCCTATATTTATCGACTGCTCTCACTAATAATGCGCTCTGCGTGCGAAGGATCGGGTTTGATTTTCCCCGACTCTATATCTGTTATTAATCTAACTATCGCTTCATTTACTGGGGTTGCTATGCCTGTTTCTATTCCCTTTTCAACTATGAATCCGTTCATCTGATTGACCTCAGTTTTCCTGCATTTATCGACATCCTGAGCCATAGAAGACCTCCAATTTTCTGGGTCTCCCCTAGTTTCGATCACCGCGTCTAACTCCTCCAATGCGTCTCCTTCATCGGCTCTGGCCCATACTTCTGCGGCTACTCCGTTAATGGGTTCTATTTGATAGTCTAATGCTTGCCCTACTCGGACACATTCCTTCCCAATTTGAATATACAGTTGTCTCGCAGATGGATTTTCTGCCAGACCCTGTGCCCCGAATCCGGTTATGGCCATAACTGGATTAGATCCTGCATTTAAAGTTAGCTTAGACCATCGTTCGCCCCAAATATTTTGAGTTGCATAGGCCCCGTCGACGTTTCTGAGCATCTCGACAATTTCTTCGACTCTAGGAGTTATCTTCCCATGTAACTCACCTACTCTGAATACTTTGTGGCCACCACCTTCGGGCTCTTGTCTGCGTATTACTTTTCCAGGAGCGTCAAGAGCTACAGCAAATCCTGAAATCACGCATGGTATTTCCCGTTCATGGCCTACTATAGAGGCGACTAGTAGATCATTCATGCAGTTTTGGGCCGAAAGCATAACCCCATTGTCTGACAGGAATCTCTTTGCGAAATGAGCTGCCCATTCTGTGTCATATGATTTAACTGAAAGGAAAATGATGTCGAATGGATCAGTAATTGACTGAGCATCAGACAAGTGAAGAGCGTTGGCCGCTTGGACAAAATCACCGTCTGGCCCGACTATACGGAGGCCGTGTTGCTGAATTTGTTTAATATGAGCATCCCAAGGATCAATCAAAGTTATGTTATAGTCAGCTTTGGATAATAGCCCTCCGATGTAGCTACCAACTGCACCTGCTCCAAATATCCCTATGCGTTTATTCTTTTTGTTCATGGTTTACCTTAAAATCTTTTTGCACTCGGGAAGTATATCTGCGCAAGTTTTTTGAAGCAAATGTTTTGCTCGACATAAAACATGAAACCGGTTCGCTGGCAGAGACAGGAAAGGGGCGATTATGTTAGATTACTACCCGCCGTAGGTTCTTGAAATTCGTTCTCAATAATAGAATTGATATGGGCGTATTTGGCCATTTTCTAGTAGTTACCATCAATCATTTTTCATATACGAGTTTCTGCTTAAGAATTCTCAAAAAATAATGACATGAAAGAATCTGTTCCAAAGACAGAAGCAAAAGGCTGGCGAAATCTTCATTATGGCTGGGTGATGGTAGCCAACGGCTCAATCGTAAACGCGCTTGGGTCTGTGCACACGGCGACATTTCCTATATTTTTCTTGCCTATACAACAGGAATTCAAGGTGGGAAGCGCAGCGGTAGCTTTTGTACTCACTATGGCAAGAGTGCAAGGGGGTATAGAAGGACCGATAGTAGGTTGGTTCATAGATAGAGTCGGACCGAGAATTCCTGCGGTGTTGGCAGCTTTAATAGGTGGCATAGGATTTCTTATACTTCCATTGGCGGACACTTATTGGTCGTTCGTTCTTATATATGTTCTTGTAATATCATTCGCATTCAACATGGGATTCCTGCATGCTATGCATGCTGTCGCAAACCTCTGGTTTGTAAAATATAGAACTAGGGTGCTAAGTATTTATTCCTCTTCACTGCGATTTGGCAGTGCCTTGCTTACTCCGATCGTTGCTGCAATTGTGTTGAAAAATGGGTGGAGAGGTGGTGCTATTTTTGCTGGAGTGCTAGTACTAGTAGCTGCCCTGCCTCTTACATTCCTAATTCGTAAAACTCCGGAATCAATGGGGTTACTGCCGGATTGGGAGAGACCTGGGTCTGACGATAGTGAGCATAGTGAACAAACGAAGCAGAAGTTGGAAAGAGCTAAGCCTCCTGAGGATTTTGAAACGGGTGAAGCTTTGCGGTCGGTTTCATATTGGTTAATCATGTACAGTACCGCGGTTAGACATGCCGTTTTGGCAGGAGTAAGGGTACATTTCATACCCATATTTGTGGGCTTGGGGTTCAGTGAGATCACTGGTGCTACTTTCCTAGCTCTTACATCTTTCATAGCTACGCCACTTATTCTTTTCAATGGATGGTTGGGTGATCGAGTTTATAAGCCATATGTGCTCATGATTGGACAGTTAGCTTCTGTAATAGGGATGTTGTTTCTCATGAATGCTGGAGATGCTTGGACTCTTTATTTGTTTACATTCTTGTTTGCATATGGAGAAAGCACTGCTCCAGTGAATCACTCAATCATTGGTGACTTTTATGGCAGAAAGAACTTTGCGAAATTGAATGGGATGTTGGGAGCTGGTGTTATGTTTGGAAGTACACTAACTCCTGTAGCAGCGGGTTTGGTGGTTGATAATTTGGGCACTTATCAGCCTGCTCTTTGGGGATTCCTGGCTTCTGCGGCCGTTGCAGCGGTTTTAATGATGATTTGCAGAAGACCTGAGAAGCCTCATGTATGAAGAGTTTATTATAGGTTTGGAGAGACTAACTTAGTACAATCTCTAAACCAAGCTCTTGGCCGGTGTCTTTCATCCATTGTGCTAAGTCCGAACTGATTGGTATCCCGTTTTTCAAGCGATCTAATTCTATTTCATGTTCCAACAGGCCTGGATATACGACACGGTCACTCCCAGGAGCAGGTTTTGTTTCCCGTAAAGTTTTTAGCATGTAATCCATTCCCTGCTTAAAGTCATTTACGTCTGTGAACTTCGAAATATCATAGGCCATGAATGATCCCTTCATTCCATTTTTTAGCTGCTGCATGCTTGGCATAGATCCAGCGAGGAGTGTAGCTAGAGCCTCCGGAATTAGTGAAAGTGCATAACCTTTATTTGACCCCATAGTCCGTGTGCTCCCGAGAGGAAGGTGGAAAAAGTCACCTGGGGAAGGTGCTTGGGTCGGTTCCATTATGGGTGTACCTTCATGATCAGATATCCATCCAGCAGGGACTAGTTGCCCTGATTCTTTCAATAGCTGTACTTTGTTGGCTATCGGGACAGAAGAGGCTATATCAATTAGCAGAGGAGGTTCTTGATTAGCTGGAGCTGCTAAGCCAATAGGATTAGCACCTAAGCGCGGTTCTGCTCCAAACGTTGGCAGAATGCCTACACCCCCGCTAGAAGCAGTCATACAAACCCCGATCATGTCCTGTTCTGCAGCTAGCATTGCAAAGTGACCCACTGCACCTAGGTGGCCACAATTAGCAATAGTAACCATGCCTATTCCGAACTTACGAGCTTTGTCCATGGCTAGTTCCATCAGCTCGGCGCCTATTGATATTCCTAGGGCTTGATCTCCATCAACTGTAGCGGTTGCCGGCGCTTCTCTAAGAATTGTCCAAGTTGGATTTGGATTGAGGGAGCCCTCTTTGAATTGATTGAAGTATCCTCTAAGCATGCTGACGCCATGGCTGTCGATCCCGCGGAGGTCGGTAGCTACTAGTACCTTCGCAGCAGCCTGTGCACTTTTGTCCCCCATGCCAAGCTTAACGAGTATCGCTTCGGATGCTACCCTAAGATGTTTAGAAGACACTCTCATTTATAGTTTTCCCATCGCCTATGATTCCCACATACTAGGTTATGTGGCTAAAGACTTTCCCTAGCTCCCTTCAAAGAATCGTTTTACGTTGTCCTCATTTAGAGCTACAACATTTTCTTCTGATACCCCTAACTCTATAAGTCTGGGCAAGACGTGACGCTTTATGAATAGATATCCGTCCGGATTCCTGTCCCATCTAGCGGTCCTCTCCTCAACATTCCCTCTGTGCTGTCTCAGGTTAAAGTCATGAGACAGCATTATTCGGTTACCATAACCTTCATCTATGAGTTGTTTGATTACAAGAGTGCGTGTTTCCCAGTCTGGCTCGGAGCCTGGAAAGTGATCTAGCCCCAACCAAACTCCCTGGTCGACCAATCCTTTTAGGTAACCTGTGTCTGTGGTGTCATTACTGTGGCCGATACACACGCGGTTTAGGTCAACACCTTCTTCCTTAAATATCTGAACTTGTTCATTTCCTACGAAAGTTGGGGAGAAGGTATGTGTAAGAATTGGGACTCCTGTTTCGAGTTGCGCTCTTGCAACCGCTCTGCTTACTGATTCAAATCTTTCCGTTATCCCCTCTTTGTCAGTAGCCAACTTAATTACCCCGGCTTTGATCCCGGTGCCTTCTATTCCCTCTAGTACTTCACGGACGTATAGAGGTGCGATGAAATCAGGATTTGTACCTACGAACTCACGTGGTGGGACTAACCAACTACCGGTGGTAGTAATAATGTTCACTTTGCTGTTTTTTGAAACCTCCTTTAGCAAAAGTACGTCCCTCCCCAAGTCGAAAGGTGCCATATCTATAATGGTGGAGATACCTTCAGTATTAGATTCTGAGAGATGGGTAATTGCAGAGGCAATAGTACCCTCCCGATCTATGAAATCTGGGTATACCTCTTTTAGCCCTGCTGATGTACTAAGGACATGTTCGTGCACCAAAGTGTATCCTAATTCTGAGCTATCTATTGGTCCTAGAACTGTGTTCACTGTAGTCATGATCACCTCACTATTTTTCTGCGACGTTAATTAGTAGACCATACTACAAATTGCAACTTCTCATAAGACTCATTAACATGCACCTGAGACATTTCATAAGGAGTTGGGTATGCCGCTGGTCATAGGAGTTACTGGATCTATTGCTACTGGGAAGACGTTGGTATGTGAAACTCTGGTGGGTCTGGGTGCTGTGCATTGTGATGTAGATAAGTTAGTACACCGGATGTATGATCCTGGCAAGCCTGCTTTTGACAGGATTGTCGCTATCTTTGGAGAGGACGTTATAGGCGAGGATGGCTATATTAATCGGCGAACTCTAGGGGGGAAAGTATTCGGTGACGCTGATAAGATGAATAGTTTAACTGAAGCAATTGGAGACATGACTGCAGAGGTGCGTAAACAGGTAGAGTCCTGGCGCAATGATTTGAAGGATGATGACACAGCGGTTCTCGAAGCCGTTAATTATGTAGAAAGAGGCCACGGCCAATGGTGCGATGTTACCTGGCTGATCGCAAATTATGAAGACACTGCCAGATCCAGATTGATGAAGAGGAATAATTTGTCTGCAGAAGATGCTAATCAAAGACTTGCTAGTCAAGTATCATGGGAGACTCGTGAGCCGGCCTCTGATCTTGTTATCCATAACAATGGTTCAGAAGAAGAATTGGTAGGTAAAGTAAGAGATGAATATCTCAAAGTTAGAGCCCTTTTTGATAAAGGCGAACTTCCTGTTACTAGGTTTCATGGGTGGTGGGAGATAAATAGGACTTATTAAAACGGTGTAATTGAGATAGAGGAACTTAACTAAATGACCCAGATATCTGAGCATGTTTACAGATTTTTTATAGAGGAGCCGATAGAAGGATTCGGCTTAATGCATGCAGGTGGTACAAACATATATTTTGTTGGTGATCCCGACGAAGAGATGGTTTTGCTAGATACCGGTGAGCACTACCGCGATTGGACACAGGGAATCTTGAATTACTATGAGGAGTTAGGCAGTCCTAGGATAAGTGCGATACTAATAACACATGGTCATGGTGATCATATAGGTGGGTCAGACCGACTTCAGGAGGCTATGAATTCCCCTGTTAGATGCCATCCAAGCTTGGCGCCAAGGCTGGAGAAAATGCTTGGGCGCGAATCGGTTAAGAAGCTTAAATCTAGGGAACTTATAAAAACTGGCGGAGGTGCAACCCTAAGGGCTTTATTCACACCCGGACATGAAATAGATCACACATGCTACTATCTCGCTCAAGATAAAGTCATGTTCACTGGGGACACAGTATTGGGGGGATCCTCTTCTTCAGTAAGAGACCTCTCCAGTTACATGCAATCCTTACAGTTGCTGGTTAGTTTTGAAGCAGACAAAGTTTTTCCGGCCCACGGCACGTTGGTTGAAAATGGGACAGATTATATAAGGCAGTACATCGAACATCGACAACAAAGAGAGAAACAGGTAGTAGCAGCTTTGAGTGCGGGCCACACAGACGTTTATGCAATCGTAGAGTACGTTTATCCTAAGGATCTGAAGGCGGGTTTGAAAGAGGCTGCGGCTCGTAACGTACGAACTCATTTACACAAACTTGTGGTGGAGGGAGTAGCTAGGCAAACGGAGGCTGAATATTCCCTAGCTTAGCCTACTCTGATTGGCT
>CAZBMS010000060.1:0-8413 GCA_964493125.1 uncultured Dehalococcoidia bacterium
TGCACCTTCTTTAGCAAGCCACTTGCTAACCTCCCCTCCAATACCCCCACCGCCTCCAGTAACAACTGCCACTCTACCTCCCAATGATTTTTTCAATTTAACTCTTCCTCATCAAAAAGATACTTCGGCACTAAATTATTCAATTCTTCAACAGAAAAAACATCAGAACTATATATTCCTCGTTCGATCGCAGGGACGGAATACAAAGAAACTTCTTGCTCATCTACCCGGAATATGCTACTGCTTCCTGAAGTAACAAGATTTGCACAGATATAAGCTGCCACTAAAGCCGAGTTTCTTGGATGGTCGGAAATTATTGCATTACATCCTACGCCATATTTCTCCATGTCCAGTGCAGCGGTACGAGTAAATCCAATTATAGCCTCAGTAATAACCGAATGTGTGAGACTAATATCGTGATTGGTATTTTTATCCTTAATTATATTAACTATTTGACCACCATTGTGCGCACGCATATAGGCAGCGACATACTTAGTGATCGCAAACACATTCTTAATCGCAGGTCTAATTATTTCATCCCACTTTTCTGGCATAGAATCTAAGCCTGGCGCAGCATCTCTTATCGCAATGCCAGACACCAATAGGTCGACCTTTCCGAAGGAATCCAAAGTGAAATTTAAGAGAGATTCAGCGTCTCTCATAGAAGTTAAATCAAAGTGGCCTGCCTTCGCCACACCATCAAATGCAATAATTTCACTAATCACCCCGTCTACCCATTCGCGATGACTACAGTTGGCTACTACTGCAGCCCCTTCGCTAGCTAATAGAGTCGACATCTCCTTGATTAAATCATGATCCTCGCCAGTGACGAGAGCTATCTTTCTTCTAAATCGATCACCCATATTCCATCACCAAATTATTGAAATGCCCTTCGAAACTAATATAACACTTCCTTCCCAAACATTAGTTATATACGAGCAAAGGGCGTGCGCAATAGATTATAATCATACGGGAGCTGTATATATCTAACCCATTATTACTTCAATTCGTTAAGATAGAAGGCGCAATTCTGACACAAAATACCGTTCCACAATCAGCAGAAAAGCCCACTCCTGTAGAGGAACCCTCTGCAAGTTTCATGATAGGGCTGTCCGCAGGCCATGCGGTAAAGCATTTTTACCAACAAGCGTTCCTTTTGCTCCTTCCTTCAATCAAAGCAACCTTAGGAATTACCGACGTTCATATCGGCCTCATTGGATCGATACGAACTATCTTTAGTGCTGGAATGAACATCCCATCTGGAATAGTAGCTGACATCTGGAGGAGCAAAGTTGCGCTTATTTTGGCTTCAAGCCTCAGTACACTCGGAATAGGTTACTTTCTAATTGCCGTTGCATCAAATTATTGGCTACTAGTTCTCGGCGTCGCCGTCACAGGAATCGGCACATCCTTCTGGCACGCACCAGCCTTCGGGACGCTTGCTGCCGTTTATCCGAGCAAACGTGCTACGGCGCTTGCAGTCCACAGAATGGGGGGATCAATCGGAGACAGTGTATCGCCCATAGTTGTAGGCATTCTTTTGGGGGGATTGACTGTATTAGGACTTGAATGGGATGGTTTGAACTGGCGCCAACTAGCTTTCTTAATGGTTCTGCCCGCCCTCGGAAGCGCCGCAATTATTTTCCTCGCTTATAGAGACATTCCTGCAATGAGTTCAACGGGGCTCACGCTTAAAGCTTACCGAGAATCAATAAAAACCCTAATCAAAAATAAGGCAGTCATAGCAATGACAGGCCTTACAACCGCTCGAGCAATGGCCCACAACGCGCTTAACATCTTCATAGTTATATATATGAGTGAGGATCTAGGGTTTTCTGCTTTCAAGAGTGGATATCACTTAGCTTTATTAACACTTTTTGGCATAGGTTTCGCACCTGCAATGGGTTGGGCCGCTGACAGAATAGGGCGCCGTATAGTTATTTTCACCGGTTTAGCTTCAATATCCGTGCTGATATATTCAATCCTGATCTTTAGTGATGGTGTGGGATTTACCGTAGTTCTTTCCTTACTCGGACTATTCCTGTACTCGGTGAATCCCGTAATGCTGGCAACCGCTATAGATGCGACCAAGAGAGGCACTGAGGGATCTGTCACTGCTATAGTTTTCACCGGGGGTGCTATATTCGGTTCGATATCACCGGTACTAGCAGGATGGTTACGTGGAGTATACGGCATGGACAGCGTTTTCTATTTCACTGGTACGATCGCAGCAATTACCACTCTCGCATCCTTAGTCATACCAATTACTACAAGTAAAGAATAAAACAGCGCCTACACCGAATAAAGGGGGCATCAATGAGTCTCTTAATTAGGAATGTACGACTTGTCGACGGGACAATATCGCAACCAATTCCGGCAGTATCCGTTGAGGTAGAAAATGGCATCATATCTTGGATAGGTGAAGATGCCAGCCATCCTATCAGCCACAGGCATACTGAAGAAATTGATGGGCGCGGCTTCACCTTGATCCCAGGACTCATCGACTGCCATGAGCATTTCACTAGTGACGGAGGCCCAGACAATGCAGAAGTTCTCGTTAATGATCCACTTGAAGTAGCGACTCTCAAAGCGGTGGGCAATGCCCGCCGAGCTTTGCTTTCTGGAGTAACCTCAGCAAGAGACGTTGGTGCAAAGGGTGGTATCAACATACCATTTGCCAAATCCGTTGCGGCAGCGAATATACTGGGGCCTCGGATTCTAGCAGCTGGTGAGTGGCTAGCCTTCGCTGGCACCTGGGGTTCATTTGTCAGAACATTGGATAATCTAGAAGAGATTGTTTTGGCAACCAAAGAACAAATACAAAAAGGAGCTGCGCTTATCAAAGTAGGCGCTACTGGTATGACGCCAGAAGGAGAGCAAATCCCCACTCTTGGGCAAGACGTATTAAATGCAGTGGTAAAGACAGCAACAGCCGTAGGATTAAAAGTAGCTGCCCATTGCGTAGGTTACGAGGGAACCCATCAAGCAGTAGAAGCAGGGGTAGCATCTATTGAACACGGCACATTCATCAATGAGGAGACTGCTCAACTAATGGCCGCGAAAGGGACTTACTTAGTACCTACCATGTCTACCTGGGATGCCCGACTCACTCAAGCTTACATGGCAAAGGAACCTACAGATAAATTAGCAACTACAGAAGAAAGAGCAGAAGAATCAAAGTCGAGCTTCAAGCGTGCATTATCAGCTGGAGTTAAGATAGTGCCCGGCTCAGATGCCGGTGGATCCGCAGTACGGCACGGTATGTTAGCAAGAGAAATAGAGCTAATGGTGGAAACTGGAATGACTCCCCCTTCCGCATTAAGAGCCTCTACAAGTGACGCAGCTGATTTACTAGGCATAGCCGATATCGTTGGCACTATAGCAGTCGGTAAGATCGCCGACATGGTCTTGATTGATGGAGATCCATATTCAAACCCTTCGGCATTACGAAATGTATGGGCAGTATTCCAAGCTGGTAAAAGAATACGTTAAGCGATATCCCGAATCAAACACCTCTCAATTTCCTATATCCAAACTAGAAAAGACTATTTTCGTATGCTTGGTCATTGTACCTCTTGTTAATCTGTGTAAAAGTGGCGCATATTCAATATATCTGTGCAAATCTGCTCTGTAGTTGACATGTGGTATCGTATATTCTTATAATTTTCCTAAAATCAAGTGTGTAAAATGTTTATTGCAACAACAAATGTCAGATGAAGTTGGAATTGGACTGCGCGAGGCAGCTCGAGATTTATCCATAGAACCAGGCACCATTCGCTATTGGATAAAGCGTGGGTGGATAAAAGTCATCCAAGAAGCAAGCGGACAAGGCAAACCAATGATCTTAGACCGCCAATCGGTCATGGCTTGCTATGTCATACGAACTAAAAAAGATAAGCGTTACAACAAATATATCCCACAACCAATGGAGCAAGAAATGACTCATGATTTCTATTTCCTTCCTGAAGGTACATTGACCAGCCCAAACGAGTTCCTCGCTGGAGCTACATTCGCAGGAATGAAAACATACTCTGAAGACAAACTGGATCTAGGCATAACCTATTCCTCTAGCCCGTGCGTGAGTGCAGGGATTTTTACCACTAATCAAGTCAGATCTCCTTCCGTCATAATAACTGAGAAGCATGTCCGAAACGGGAAAGTTCGCGCAATTGTCGCGAACAGCGGAATTGCTAACGCTGTCGTTGGAGAACCCGGCGTGAAAGACGCTGAAGAAGTTGTAAGACTAACGGCTACACAACTTGATTTACCTCAAACCGAAGTCGGTTTCCTAAGTACCGGAATAGTTGGAGTAGAACTTCCCATGGCTCTAATACGGGCTGCACTTCCACAAACCGACATTTCTACAGAGGGTGGCAACGAGTTCGCAAGGGCAATAATGACTACGGATACCCATCCTAAAGAAGCAGCAATTTACTACGAACATAACGGCCTTACCATTACGGTAGGTGGAGTGGCTAAGGGCGCTGGGATGATACATCCTAACATGGCTACTCTATTAAGCGTTCTCACTACAGATGCCAATGTAGATCCTTCCTACCTCCAAGAAGTAATACAGGCCGCTGGTGATCAGTCCTTCAATATGATATCTATCGACGGTGATACCAGCACTAACGACTCACTAATAATCATGGCTAATGGGACTGCTGGAGGGAGCATCATAGAAAAAGGCTCCGAAGAAGGCGCAATCTTCCAGGAAGCTGTCACCCAACTATGCATACACCTTTCCAAACAGGTAGTTTTAGACGGCGAGGGTGTTAGCAAGCTGTTCGAAGTTAAGATAGTGGGCGCACGAAATTATAGTGAGGCCCGCCTAGGAGCTAGAGCCATTTCTAGTTCGAACCTAGTTAAAACTGCCGTACACGGAAATGACCCAAATTGGGGTCGACTGGTAGTGGCATTGGGTAGAAGCGGAGCAAGAGTGAAAGAAGAGAAGCTTTCTGTATACATCAACGATGTGTGCATCATGGAAAATGGATTGCCTGTTCCCTTTTTTAAAGATGCGATAGTGCTCCAAATGCAAAACCCAGAGGTGAAATTTACGATAGACCTAGGAATTGGCGATTCAAAAGCCAGCGCCTGGGGCTGCAACCTCAGTGAAGGTTACGTGACTTTCAACAGTGCCTATACTACTTGAAGCACTAGTATTTGAAATGTAACTAAAGTTACCTAATGGACAACAATTCTGTGAATTTTAATTATAGCGTTCCCACATGACCAGTAAGCAAACAATTGTAATAAAGATAGGTGGCAGTACCTTAGGGTCGAATGACACGACCTTAAGTGATATCGTTTCCCTTCAAGATTCAGGAAATAATATAGTCATAGTGCACGGAGGCGGTCCTTCAATTTCGGACTGGATGAAAAAGCAGGGGCTGCTGCCACGTTTCATAAAAGGGCTCCGTGTTACAGATGCGACAAGCCTAGAAATAGCTGTTGCGGTTCTAGCAGGTTTGATTAATAAGCAACTGGTTGCCAATATAACCTCACTAGGAGGTCGTACGATCGGCCTTTCCGGCGTTGATGGCAATATGTTGCAGGGACAAATAAGCAATCCAGACCTGGGTTTTGTAGGTGAGATCACAAAAGTAGACCCGAAACCTGTTTTGGATATTTTAAAGGCAGGATATATTCCATTGATCGCACCTGTAGCCTTAACTGTGGCACCAAAAATTGGATCATCTCTATTAAACATAAATGGAGATGTCGCAGCAGGTCATCTGGCCCGTGAATTAAGCGCTGACGAGCTAATCTTCCTCACTGATGTTCCTGGGGTCCTTGACTCATCTAGAAGGCCAATAGACCGATTAACAGCAAGACAGGCCCAAGGACTAATTACTGGTGGAGTTGCTAATGGAGGGATGATTCCAAAGCTTGAGTCTTCCATTTTGGCCATTGAACGTGTGTCTAAGGCCAGAATATTGGATGGCAGAAAGCCTGGAGCACTGATTAAAGCTCTAAACAATGATACTCTAGGAACGCAAATAACAAAAACATCTTAAATCAAGGTAAGGCTTAATTTGACAAACAACGGCGACAACACTCCTTCAACAAATTGGGACCCAGAGGCCCTTTTTCCAACAGATATTGGTAAATTCCTGAAATGGGGACTATTTGCCCTGGCTGGGCTAATAACACTTGCCCTGATATACGTACTGCTAGAGATTTACACCAACTGGCTGTGGTTCGAATCTTTAGGCTTCTTAGGTATTTTTAGAACTGTACTATGGACTAAAATATGGCTTGCCCTTGGTGGAACTCTGGTTTTCGGCGTTTTGGCTGGAGCCAGCGGATTCATAGCCTACAGAAACGGCATAGGGGAATCTTATCTTCCGCTATCTCCCGAAACAATTTATTCGATAAACAAACTAGTCGTAGCCATAATCGTACTTGTAATTGCAATCGCATCATTAGCGTTTGGAGCAATCCTAAGCACAAACTGGGAATCTGTTCTCAGACTAAGTGAAAGTTCTCAATTTGGAATTTTAGACCCTGTTTTCCAAAAGGACGTCAGTTTCTTTATATTCACACTGCCAGTACTGAATTTAGTTCAGGGCTGGATTCTCGGCGCTTTTATAGCAACGCTCATAATTACGGTGGGGATTTTCTTGATTCAATTCGGAATCAGGGGCGTGCCAATCCAGATTAATCAAAGTCAGAAAACACATGCAGCCGTAATCGGCGCTCTTATTTTCCTGACTTTGGCTGCTGGGCATCTTTTGGGAAGGTATCAAACGCTATTGTCGGAGGGTGGCGCAGTATTCGGGGCTACCTATACAGACATTCACGCCAGAATACCAGCGCTTATAGTGCTCGCTTTCGTAACGGCATCAAGCGGAATAATATTACTGGCCTCTTTGCACCCTTCTATACGAGGTTCACGAGGGAATCGTCTCACCATTGCAGCAGTTTCACTGTGGTTAATAGCAACTTTAGGAGTCGGTAACTTGTACCCGTCTTTCGTTCAGCGATTTTCAGTAGACCCAAACGAGCTTCAAAAAGAACGTACCTACATAGAAAGAAACATTGAATTTACACGCGCTGCTTTTGGAATCAACAATATAGATAATCGGGCTTACGAAGCAACTGGACAACTGACATCAAAGGAAATCTTAAATAATAGTGAGACTGTGAATAATGTCAGACTATGGGATCCTAAACCATTAGTTGACACTTACAATCAAATTCAGCATCTTCGGCTATATTACAACTTTTCAGATGCGGATGTTGATCGATACGAAGTAGATGGTGAATATAGACAAGTGCTTGTAGGCGCCCGGGAAATTCATCCAGAATTACTGCCAGAAGAAGCACAGAGATGGGTTAACCAAAAGTTACAATTCACCCACGGTTACGGTGCTGCAGCTAGCCCAGTTACCGAATTCACAGACGAAGGACGACCCATATTTTTTGTTAAGGACGTTCCACCAACTGGAACTCTCAAAATAGATCGACCAGAAATCTACTACGGCGAAAACACAAAAGATTACGTAATCGTCAACAGCGAAACGCCCGAATTTGATCACCCTACAGAGGACAATACACCGGTATACGTTCAATACAAAGGAAATGGAGGGATAACTCTTAGCTCTTTGCTGAGAAGATTGGCATACGCCTTACATTTTCGAGATGTAAATGTCTTAATCAGTGGAGAAATCACTACTGAAAGCAAAGTGATGTACGAACGAGAAGTCAGTTCAAGAATTGGAAAAATTGCACCATTTTTGACACTAGACAACGACCCTTACATGGTCATCGAAAACGGGAGGCTCGTTTGGATTCAAGACGCCTATACCACTACCAGCAAATACCCCTATTCAAAGCCTGTAGGCAATTTCAACTATATAAGAAACAGTGTGAAGGTTGTCGTAGATGCATATCACGGAGGCCTGCAGTTCTACATCGCTAACCCTGATGACCCCATAATCCAAACATATAAAAAGATATTCCCGGATCTCTTTTTACCAATGAGTCAGATGTCAGATTTCCTGAAAGATCACCTCAGGTATCCTGAAGACATGTTCTCAATACAGGCAGAAACGTATCTGCAATACCATATGACAGACCCAACTGTCTTTTTTAACAAAGAAGACCAGTGGAGCATACCATCGGAAATTTCTTTCGGGAAACAGCAACCCGTAGAGCCCTACTATGTCATAATGAAGCTTCCCGGGGAAAAAGAGGTTGAATTCGTTTTGATACTTCCTTTCACTCCAGCAGACAAGCCTAATATGGTTGCATGGCTAGCGAGTCGAATGGATCGACCTCACTACGGAGAGCTAGTGGCCTATACATTCCCAAGTGGAGTTCAGATTGATGGCCCAGTTCAAATAGAAGCCAGAATAGACAACGACACAGAGATTTCTCAGCAATTTACGCTCTGGGATCAATCAGG
>CAZBMS010000061.1:0-8256 GCA_964493125.1 uncultured Dehalococcoidia bacterium
CGGATCCTATGGCCCAGTTCGTGAAATACAGGCCGGCTCAGGTTACTGGAGCCAGGGAGGAAACGCGATAATAAGCTTCCGAAAAAAAGCAGAGGCTATCAAGTTAAAACATATGAATGGGCTTATCAAAGAATGGCCAATTAACAGCGATAGTAAGTAGCATCTAATTGTCCAATAATTTTCATACCAACCCTTTCTCTCAGTTTGGTCTTTGGTTCAGCGAAGCAGCGAAGAAAGGGCTGAAGTTTCCTGAAGCGTGTTTTCTCGCAACCATCGGGCAAGAAAACTTTCCGGAGGGGAGAATGGTGCTGATGAAAAGCTTTGATGAAAAGGGATTTGTTTTCTACACAAATTTGAATTCCACGAAAGGGAGAGCTCTCAGAGCAACTTCCCGCGCCGCTCTCACCTTTTATTGGGAAGCACTATCACGGCAGGTTCGGATTCAGGGTAATGTTATGCCTGTATCTAATGAGGCGGCCGATGACTATTTCGCCACCCGTCCGCGTGGTAGTCAGTTGGGAGCATGGGCTTCTGAACAGAGCGAATTGCTAGAATCGAGGGCGAAGTTGGAGGAAAAATTCCAGCAGTATGATGAGAAGTTTACCGGATGTGAAATCCCTCGGCCTCCACACTGGGGTGGGTATCGTGTCTCGCCTCACCGTATTGAGTTTTGGATCGGCCGCAACGACCGCCTGCACGACAGGTTGCTTTATGAGCGAAATGGTGAGACTTGGGTTATGCAACGGCTTTATCCATAATGGAGGTTGCCTATATTGGCTTCAGAAAAGATGCGGTTAGGTTAAATATAATGTCAGGTAAATAGTGTAAAATCGTAAGGTTTTAAGTAATTAAAAAAAAGCTTGCTCTGGATACAAAGTAGATATTAAAGTTGTACTGTGTGGGGAAAATACATACGCTTCTATTGCAGATATATTACCAGCACTTGTCGTGCTTGTAATTTTTTAGGCATTTAGAACAAACCCTAATTAACTAAACCGAGGATGTAATTGATGAAAAAACTTATTGCACTAGCCTTTATGTCGGTAGTTCTCTACAGCCAGGAGGCTGTAATCTCCGGCCGTGTCACCAGTAGTGAAACTGGAGATCCGCTCCCGGGAGCTAACGTAATGGTTGAATTAACTAGTTACGGTTCGGCAACAGATGTGAATGGAGAGTACTCCATAACTGTGCCGGCGAGTTCAGTTCAGGGACAGCAGGTGAGTCTAATGGCAAGATTTATTGGCTACAGAGATATCTCTTCTGTCGTTACGTTGAGCCCTGGGGCTCTGAGCCAAGATTTTGCAATGATAGAAGACGTGCTGGAGATGGATGCGGTTATTGTTACTGGTGTAGCAGATGAAACACCCAAAACGAAACTTTCATTTAGCGTAGGGCACGTTGGTCAAGCGGCATTAGAGAATGTGCCAACCATGTCTGCCGAAAGTGCTCTGCGAGGTAAAGTTGCTGGCGTAAGAATTGTTAGAGGTAGTGGTGAGCCAGGTCGCGATGCTTCTGTTCTTTTGAGGGCGCCTACAAGCATTAATTCCTCGGGTAGGTCGCAGGATCCTCTCTACATCGTGGATGGTGTGCTGGTAGACCCGTCGGTATCCGGCAGCCCTCTTTCTGACATCAATGCCGATGACATTGTCAGTATTGATGTAGTGAAAGGTGCAGCTGGTGCTTCGTTGTACGGTTCTCGGGCGGCGAATGGAGTTGTCAACATAACAACAAATCGTGGTAAAGGCTTGGCACGTGGCCAAACACATGTAAAGTATAGACATGAGACTGGTTATAATGAGTTAAGGAAAGATTATCCGCTACGTAAATCTCATTACTACAGAGTAGCCGAATCGAGTTACACCGATGCCAATGGTATCAAAGTCGATCCGGGTGATTTCATAGATGCGAATGGCAATTTTGTTGACCCTCGAGCTAAAGGTCTCCGGGTTGGGGATAGGTATACTGGGAATTGGGATTCCGATAATCCAGACGAGCAGGATAAGGCACAAATTTTCTTTGCCGATAAGCCTTACAAGTATATCTCTACTGGCGATATACTACTTGATGACAATCTGCAACCCATTCTTGAAAACGGTAAACCAGCAGGTCTGCGGTCGTTGCCTGGTGGGAAGCTCATAAACCAGATGGATCAATTCTTTGATCCCGGCACCTTTTCTATCAATAGTGCAACTATTTCGAGGAACTCCGAGACTACAAACTTTAGTCTTAGTTTCAGCAATAGACTGGAAGATGGTGTTATTGCTGGGCTTAACGGATATGACCGGAAAACTTTTCGTTTAGGCGTAGATCATAAGATTCGTCCGAATCTTACAGCCTCTGTAAGCACCTATTACGGTAACGTGGACCGGGACGATATTTATGATGGTGTCGGTGGATCCTTTTTCGGTATGGTATTTACCGGCGGAGACGCTGATCTTGAGGCACGACATGCACCTGTTGGTACTATCACATATGATTACAATTCTACAACAGGTTACCCAGATGGTCTTCCACAGGATGTTGGAGGTGAACTGTTCATTAATGCTGATCCAACATCTGAGCGAGATAACCCAATTTATGAACCCTCGGTAGCTCAGATGACAGAGGAGCGAAGCCGTATAATGGGAGGAACAACCCTTACGTATAGGCCTTTTGATTGGTTTAAGTTAGAAGGCAACCTTAGTTATGACCGTTCAAATAGGGAAACTAACCGGTACTTCAGGGTTGGATATCAAGACATGTTCGATACGGACATTGCAGGAGGTCGTTATATCAAATACCCTCAATATGATGAAGCTTTGAACGGGCATTTTACTGCAACGCTTCAGAGGGCATTCTTTGGCGATCTTACTGTTACAACTAAAGCAAGGGCCCTTTTTGAAACATTAGATCGTTATGGAACTTATGGTCGAGGGACCGGTTTGGCTGTGCGCGGAGTTATTGACCTTGGTGTTGCCAACAGTGACATGTTACAGGTTAACTCCTATACGGAACAAGTTCGTTCAGAAGGATATTTTGTTATCTCCAGCTTTGATCTTAAGGATAGATATCTTGGTGATGTGATGGTTCGAAGGGATATCAGTTCGCTTTTTGGTCCTGACACTCGTGAGCAAGACTACTATCGATTGAGTGGTGCATGGCGTATTTCTGAAGAGCCATTCTGGTTCTTGGATTTTATTCAGGAATTTAAGGTTCGTGGATCTCTTGGTACTGCCGGTGGTCGTCCCAACTTCTATGCACGTTACGAAACATGGACAGTGTCATCAGGGAATGTTTCTAAAGGCACACTGGGTAATAGAGAATTGGTGCCTGAGTATTCTGAAGAAACGGAATTCGGTATCGACATGGCTTTCCTAAATAGGTTTAACCTAGAACTGACGAAAGCCAGTAGCGAAGTTGAAAACCAGATTCTTAGTGTGCCTCTGGCCTCATACTATGGCTACTCTAACCAGTGGCAGAATGCTGGGACTTTGTCAACTGACACTTGGGAGCTTAGCCTCCAAGGCAGTTTGATCCGCACTAGAGACCTTTCCCTAACGTTTGGTTTTAATTTGGATAAGACTGACCAGAAAGTAACTAAACTGGGTCGGGCACCGTATATCTGGGCGCCTAATGACACACAAGGCCTCTCAATCTTCAGGATTGAAGAAGGCGTTGAGTTTGGTGCACTTTGGGGTTCCGCCAGTGTAACGGATCCGCAGGAGTTGTTAGATAGGCTCGAGAACTATAGCTCAGGTTCTTTTCCTCTGAGTGAGTTTGATACTAATGACGAAGGTTATGTTGTTTGGGTCGGCGAAGGGAATAGCTGGCAAGATGGTATAGCTAAAGAGCTTTGGGGAACTTGGAAGGAAATCCAGGTTGGTGTTGATGAAGATGGCGACCCCATCATGGAGAAGTTTGAATGGGGTATTCCGATTGATTGGGAAGATGCTACTACAGGCCAAACATCTCGGCAGATTGGAAGTACTGTGCCTGATTTCAACTGGAGCGTATTCAGCAACTTTGATTACAAAGGCTTTAGTCTCTACACACTGTTTGATGCACAGGTTGGCGGAGACCTTTACAGTCAGACAATTGCTTGGGGGTACGGCGTTGAACAAAATCAGGGTAAAGCCGATCAGACTGGAAGGCCGGATCATCTTAAAAAGCCAACTAAGTACTTTCAGAACTCTAATAGAAATCACTTCATATTTGATGCAAGTTATGTCAAGCTGAGAGAGTTATCTGTTAAGTACACATTCAAGCCTAGCGACCCGAGCCAGCCAATCCTTGGTGTGTTCAGTCACCTCGGCGTAGGTGTCGTTGGTCGGAACCTCCTTACATGGGATAATTACGATGAAGGCTATGATCCTGAAGTCGGAATTGTTGGTGACCAGGGGGGATCAGCAGTATTAACCAAGATCGATGCTTTCCGTTACCCGAACTATAGAACGTTTACTGGGTTCCTGGAAGTGAGGTTCTAATCATGATATTTACCAATGATAAAGTAGAGACGGAGGAAAACATGATAAAGTACATGTCTCGTATCCTTAAAAGGTCCACTTTGATGTTTATGATATTAACTATGAGTGGCTGTTTGGATTTTGATGTAGAGAACTTAAATGCACCTGATGAAGCGAGAGCATTGGCCACGCCTAGTGATGTGGAATCACTTATTAAAGGGTCGTTCTTGCAATACTACGAAGCTATTGAGAATGGAACGCCCAACATGACGATGGCGACAATGTCCGATGCATTTACATGTTCTTGGGGCAACTATGGAATGGGTTTGTTGTCCTCCGAGCCAAGAGTAGAATATGTAAACAATACTTCGCAAGGATACGCTGGTGCATCTCAATATCCCTGGTTTGGTCTCTACGGTGCAATCTCATCAGCTGCTGATGGAGTGCGTAACGTGGAATCCGGCGCAGTTAATCTTGGTCCTAATTCAAAGCGGGCACTTGCTTTTGGCAAGTTTGTCCAGGGTGTTGCTCTAGGTTGGCAAGCACTTTATTTCGATCAAGGGTTTCCTCTTGATGAAGATGTCGATCTTGCCACTGATGTTTTGGAGCTTGCTCCCTACACTGAAGTCATGGATTTTGCTATAGCCAACCTTGCAGAAGCAGCAAGCATTGCTGACGCAAATTCCTTTACTATTCCTGCGGATTGGATGAATGGTAAAACGTATTCTAATGCGGAATTGTCTCAGGTAGCTCATTCTCACATTGCTCGCTTCATGGCAGCCGTGTCGCGGACAATAGCTGAGAGAAAAGCCGTCGATTGGAATGCTGTCCTCACACATTTGAGCAAAGGCATTACGGAAGATTTTTCCATCACTGGGAATGGTGGTGGACGAAGTGATCCGTGGTGGAATTCAGCACAGTGGTATTCCGCAGAAAACAATACTTGGCAGAGAGCTGATTATATGCTTCTTGGTCCATCAGATGAATCAACTGGTTTCAGCGATTGGTTGGCAAAGAACGTTAATGATAGAACTGAATTCCTCATGCAGAGTGGTGATAAGAGGATTTGGTCTGGTGAATACTCTGATGATGGAGATGAAATTCCAGGGCTACTTTATGAGCAGCTTGGACCTTCGGTCTTCCCGTTATCAAGGGGAACATATCATGCTTCTCGCTACGGCCTCTATAGATGGGATGAGTATCGCTATGTCACATCAACAGGAAGTCCGGCGCCGATGCTTATGTTGGCCGAGCATGATTATTTGACGATGGAAGCTTATCTGCATCTCGGTCGCGAATCGGAAGTTCCGGCTATTCTTGACAAATATCGTACGGATCGTGGTGGGTATCCTACTTCGGAAGGTGAGGCGGTTGGTGACATTGATGATGATCCAAGCCCGAAACCTGGATCAGGACTGTGGGCAATGGTTAAGTATGATAAAATGCTCGAACTTGCTTCCAGTTATCCTGGATTGGAGTATTTTGAAAAACGCGGTTGGCATGACCTTGCCGGCTTGACGTTGCTTCATTTTCCAGTTCCGGCACTGGATCTGGAAACGCTTCAGCTACCCCTCTATTCACACGGTGGAGGTGTAGGTGATTCAGCTCCTCCAAGAGCAACAGCCGGGTACAATAGAGCTTTTGAGCCTGATGATCTAAAGCTGAGAAGATAAGTCAACACACTTAATTCTTATCTAGAGGCCAGCAGAGTAATTTTCTGCTGGCCTCTTTCTTTCTAAGCGAACTATGGTACGTTTTTCCCATTTAAAGCTACTAGGAATGGCAGTTATCAGCAGTGCTGTTTTGTTTTGTATTGGTTGTGCACCACAAAGCTCTGGAGGTACATCAGCTCTTGAACAAGAGCAGTTCTCTTCATCCTTAGGGGTATCCTACGGGGCCGAATTTGCAGGCGTCATCAGAGTGATAATTGAGGGCAAACATCAGTATGTAATTATTCGGGAAGAAGCGACTAGTCGCGAGATATATATGGAAACTGACTGGAAAGACAGAACGCTTTTTCAGGATGAGATTGATCGAAATATCCTTAGCGCAAGAACACGTTTGATTTTCCGTGCAAGGGCACGTCACGCTGGACAATACACTATCCATATGTATGCTAATAATGAAGTGATTCTAAGTGGAACTGATGTTTGGCAAACTGGTTCTTTTTCACCAATGCTCAAAGAAATGTTAAATGATATTGCCAGAGAACTTCGAATAGAATATAAAATCCTGTTTTAACGAACTTTTTTTATTACCTGTAGATAGCCAGATTCAACAAATGAAGTCAGTCCATAATGGATGGTCTGTGTCCATGTTGAAACTAAAATTTAGATTACTGCTGCTCTTACTTTTGTTCAGCGGGATCCATATTGGATGTGATTCTCGAAAACAGGAGTGGGTCAGGATGTCAGGCTATAGTTGGATTCTTCTGGATCCGCCGAAAAAGCGGGGTGTGGGTTTCAAGCATCTCGCCGCGGAAAAAACGAAGATTTCTTTTCTAAATAGCTTATCCAAACAAGCTATAATGGAAAATCGGCATCTACTCAATGGTTCCGGGGTTGCTGTTGGTGATGTTGATGGAGATGGTTTGTCGGACATCTATTTTTCAGCTTTGGAGAGCCCCAACGTTCTTTACAGAAACTTGGGAAATCTGAAGTTTGAAGACATTACCCAAAGTTCAGGTGTAGCATGCCAAGAGCAGTTTTCTACTGGCGCCGTTCTTTCAGACATAGATGGCGATGAAGATCTTGATCTCTTGGTTACCTCTCTGGGAGGTCCCCAGAAATGTTTCTTGAATAACGGAACCGGAAAATTCACGGATGTGTCGGATAAGTCCGGTATTATTTCCAACAAGGGGGCTACAACAATAGCATTGGCGGACGTGGAAGGAGACGGTGACTTAGACCTCTATGTCGCAAACTACAAACGTTACACGGTTAAGGATAGGTTCACTCCTGATCGGTTACGATTTGATAAAGTAATTAAAAAAGAGGGGAAAAATTATTCTATTGCCCCTCAGTTTAAGGATGATTATTCACTGAAAATACTTCAAGAAAAAATATTAATGCGATTCGAGCATGGGGAAACGGATGACTTCTACCTAAACGATGGTTCCGGTGTATTCAGTCCACTAAGTCTTCCCGGGCCACGATTCGTGCAGACCACCAATGAAAAATTCCCTGAGCTCAAGGACTGGGGACTGACCGTAAGGTTCCAGGATATTGATGATGACAGAGATCCCGATATTTACATTTGTAATGATTTCGAAAGTCCTGACCGAATTTGGAAAAATGATGGTACGGGACATTTCTATGCTGAATCAAACCTTGCAATCCGCAATACTAGCTGGGCAACTATGGGCATAGATTTCTCTGATATCAACAGGGATGGTAGGTTTGATTTTTTCCTGTTGGATATGCTGAGTCGCAACAATGAAATGAAGATGTCGCAAATATTGTATAAACCGCCAATCGGGGAACCTATCGGTGAAATTGACAACAGACCTCAGAATTCAAGGAACTCACTATTCCTAAACCGCGGAGATTTCACTTTTTCAGAAATTGCACAATTTAGTGGCCTGCATGCCTCAGATTGGTCTTGGTCCAATATTTTTCTAGATGTCGACCTGGATGGTTACGAAGATGTTATCATCTCCACAGGGCATTATTACGATGCATTGGATGGAGATGCTCTGAAAGCGTCCAGCTCAAAAGTGTTCAGAGATTTGGATACCTGGCGAAAACATATTTTCGATTATCCTTCCCTTGAGCTTCCTAACGTAGCCTTTCGTAACAAGGGGAATCTACGTTTT
>CAZBMS010000062.1:0-8114 GCA_964493125.1 uncultured Dehalococcoidia bacterium
TTACTATGAGATGCTTGGCCTGTTGTCTTACCCTTAGTATGGTAAACGTAGAGTTGCCTATTAAGACCTGTCGCCCCTCGGAGAATCTGCCTGGCACATCTGATAATAGTTCAACGTGGACGTCTCCGTTCAATCCGTTTGGTGATCTGACAAGCCCTACTACCACAGTGGAGTCCGCGCCATTTTCGCGAGGGGAAGATGAAGACATTGCCGGTTTAGATAATCTCTAAAGTTGCCCGAGCATCAGATTTCACTGCTGCTACTCGTAGGAGAACACGCATCGCTTGGGCCACTCGACCTTCGCGCCCTATTATTTTGCCTTTATCCTCGGGAGCGACTTCCAGCTTGAAGACAATGCGACCGAATTCTTCGGCTTCAGTAACTTTAACCTCTTCCGGTTTGCTAGCGATGGATTTGGCGATGTATTCCACCAGTTCCCGCATATCTCTACTCCTCCGCCGCAGAACCTCTACTACGAAGAATTTGATTCACTGGGTCTGAGGGCTGGGCGCCTTTACGCATCCATTCCTCAACTTTGCTATCATCCAGTACGATAGTTGGAGGATCTGTCATAGGGTTGTAGTGGCCGATCTGCTCTACGAAAGCGCCATCCCTGGGCTTTCTCGAATCGGCTACGACTATTCTGTATGTCGGGTGTTTTTTAGCCCCCACTCTCTTCAGTCTGATCCTTAACATTTTTTCCTTCAGATATCGCTTCGAAACTAGACACAGAATTGTAGACTCCATGACCAACTATTGTCAACGGAGGCCGTGCGTAGTAATGACTAGAATCCAAGTTTTGAAACACAGGTGATTGCCCTTCCAGACTTCTCTAAGTTACAGTATCCAAAGGAGATAAAGATGACCACTGTTAGCAAGGTCCTTGAAGATGAACTGCGTCGGCGAGTCAAGGGAGAGGTGCGGTTTGACGCGTACTCCAAGGCTATGTATAGCACGGACGCCTCCATTTATCAGATGGATCCCATAGGCGTTGTGATTCCGCATGACGCTGAAGATGTAGCTGCAATTGTTGAAGCATGTGATGAAACAGGGACAGCTGTTCTGCCTAGAGGAGGCGGAACTGGGCTAGCTGGGCAAACTGTTAACCACGCAGTAGTTATAGATTTTTCCAAATACCTCCGTTCAGTTGTTGAGATTAATCCAGAGGAACAGTGGGTGAAAGCACAGCCTGGGATAACGTTGGACGAATTAAATCACCATCTCCGTTCCCATAATTTGCATTTCCCACCAGATCCTACAACTAGTAATCGAGCTACTGTTGGAGGAGCGATAGGGAACAATTCTTGTGGTGGGCATTCGGTTCTATACGGCAAGACCTCTGACCACGTCAAAGAATTAAGCGTCGTGTTGTCAGATGGCACGCCGACGCGATTTGGCCCGTTGGAGAGGAAGCTGTTTGAGCAAAAGCTCAAAGGGGACAGTTTCGAGGATACGATCTACGCTGAAATAGCCAGCATAGCCCAGAAGAACCGCGCGGAGATAGATCGTCGTTTCCCGAAGATAATGAGGAGAGTATCGGGCTACAACCTCGATATGATGCTTCATTCAGGCGATGTAAATATGGCGAGCATGATAGTTGGGTCCGAGGGGACACTCGCTACTATCACGGAGGCGAAGCTGAATTTGGAGCCACTCCCCAAGATGAAAGCCTTGGCAGTTTTGCACCTTCGTACGCTCGTAGAGGCTATGGAAGCTACATTGGCTACATTGGAGCATGGACCATCAGCGGTTGAGCTGGTGGATCGAATGCTCCTTCAGAGGACTAAAGAGTCTCCCACCTTTTCGCGGCGGATGACATTTGTAGAAGGTGATCCAGAGGCGTTGCTCTTGGTTGAATTTTATGGAGATTCAGAGAGAGAGCTCAAGTCCAAGCTTGATAATTTCAAAGGGGATATGGAAAAACGTCGATTAGGCTTTGCGTGTGTGCTAGTGATTGATGTTGCTCAACAAGCAAATGTATGGGACATACGTAAGGCTGGGCTAGGTCTTCTCATGAGTGTAAAGGGTGATACCAAGCCACTACCGTTTGTCGAGGACACCGCTGTGGCTCCGGAAAAACTTCCTGAATACGTTAGGCGATTTGATGAGATGGTTAAAGAACACGATACGGTTGCGGGATATTACGGACATGCGAGCGTGGGGTGTTTGCATATTAGGCCGATGGTTAACATCAAGACGCAGGACGGATTGGATAAACTAGTGTCTATAGCAACTGCTGTGAGTGACCTAGTGCTTGAGTATGGCGGGTCGCTGAGCGGAGAGCATGGTGACGGGATTGTTCGTGGAGTTTGGACAGAGAAGATGTTTGGGTCCGAACTGTATCAAGCATTCCGTGAAGTCAAACAGGCGTTTGATCCAAAGAAAATAATGAACCCTGGGAAGATTATTGATACTCCAGGTCTTACAGAAAACTTAAGATTGAGCCCGGCGTATAAGACGTTGGATCTGAGCACTCAATTGGATTTTTCAGAAGATAGTGGGTTGGCCGGGGCTATAGAGCTGTGCAATGGGGTGGGGGCTTGCCGGAAAGTGTTGGGCGGGACTATGTGTCCTTCATACATGGTTACTCGGGAAGAGGAGCATTCCACCCGCGGGCGCGCAAATATTCTAAGGTCTGTGTTGTCAGGGAAATTGCCGCATTCCGAGTTTAGTAGTAAGCGGTTACACGACGTGCTAGACCTATGCCTAGAATGCAAAGGTTGTAAAGGCGAGTGTCCTTCAAACGTTGACATGGCGAAAATCAAATATGAGTTCCTATCGAAGTATTATGAGTCACATCGGATGCCACTCAGAGCTAAACTCATGGCTAATATCGCTACATTCAGTTCTTTAGGTGCAACGTTTGCACCATTCGCCAACTTTGTGATGAGAAATCCTATAAGCCGTTGGTTGCTTCATCATTTATTGGGCATTCATAAGAGCCGTAGTCTTCCCAAGATTGCTGCGGAGCGATTCTCTCGTTGGTTTAGTAAGAGGCCTGTAACGGAAAATAGCACTATTGCCGGTACAGTTGTTCTCTTCCACGATACATTCACTGACTACAATGAACCGCAGGTAGGGATAGCTACCACGGAACTCCTAGAATCTCTTGGGTACCGTGTTGTATTGGCAGAAAAAGTGTGTTGCGGTAGACCAATGATATCTAAGGGAATGCTAGGAAAAGCTAAAGAGAATGCACGCGTAAATGTGGAAAGGCTTTACCAGTTCGCCAAAGATGGGATACCTATATTGGGTACTGAGCCGAGTTGCCTCCTTACATTGCGAGATGAGTATCCTGACTTGCTAGGGACTGAGGAGTCCCGCATTGTTGCCGAAAACACCTATTTACTAGAAGAGTTAATAGTTAAGTTGCAACGTGAAGGGAAGCTTAATCTGGAATTTAAAGAGACTGAAGAGAAGGTTCTATTTCACGGCCATTGCCATCAGAAAGCTGCTATAGGTACCGCTGCATCTGTTGAAGCTCTTAGTTTAGTACCTGGCTTGAAAGTAGAGGTAGTAGATTCTGGATGCTGCGGGATGGCTGGTGCATTTGGTTATGAGAAGGAACATTATGAAGTATCTATGGACATTGGAGAGCGGTCGTTATTTCCTACCGTTAGGGCTAACCCTGAATCTAGGATAGCAATAACTGGATTCTCATGTCGTCACCAAGTTCAGGACGGCACAAACAGGAAAGCAGAACACGTGGTAGAGATACTTCGTAGTTTATTAGTAGATTAAAGGTTTTATACTTAAGAGGAGAAATTTCCAAGAATTATCGGATTAAGGTAAATTATTAAAGACATGAGCGAGAGTCCACAGTGTTTGATTTAAGCGGTAAGGTTGCACTAATAACAGGTGGTAGCAGAGGCTTGGGCAGGGCCATGGTAAGCGGACTGTCTGCTTCTGGCGCTCAAGTTGCTTTTTGTTACAAGTTTGATGCTAAGAGTGCGGAAGATGTAATAGATGAAGTCGAATCAAAAACCGGGCACCGGCCCCTGGCCATTCAGGCCGACATAGTTGCAGAGGGAGCCAGAAATTCATTAATTGAACAGGTTAACAATGAATTAGGTGCGATAGATATCCTTGTCAATAATGCCGGAACTCGCCTGGACGGAATCGCACTTAGAATGAGCCATGCTTGGGATGATGTCCTGGAGCTTGATCTGACCGCTCCGTTCCGATTGTCACAGTTGGTGCTTCGGTCGATGTCGAGGCGTTCGTGGGGGCGTATTATCAACATTGGAAGTATCGCTTCCCGTATAGGCTTAGGTGGTCAAGCTAACTATACTGCGGCCAAAGCTGGGCTTGAAGGTCTGAGCAGGTCTCTTGCCCAGGAGTACGGTAAAAAGGGAATCACAGTTAATACAGTGAATCCGGGATTTATTGAGACCGATCTAACTGAGGATGCCAGCTCAGAACTCAGGCAGGCCTTGTTGTCTAGGGCGGCTATACCGGAATTGCTTTCTCCGGAGGCCGTAGCAAATGCAGTCGTTTTTTTGGCTTCGGGTGAAGCCTGGGCGATAACTGGGCAAACCTTGAATGTCGATTGCGGAGTGGTAAAATTTTAGCCACATAGGGGAAACGATTTGAAAAGAGTGGTTATAACTGGAATAGGTACAGTCAACCCGGTCGGGCTAAATGCGGTTGACACCTGGGCATCTCTGCTGGCTGGGAAAAGTGGAATTTCTAGTATCGAGTCTTTTGACCCGGACGAATATGGCATAAGGACTAGGATAGCTGGCGAAGTTAATGGATTCGACCCAGAGAATTGGATGGATCGTAAAGATGCAAGGCGTATGGATAGATTCAGTCAATTCGCTTTGGCGGCTGCTAAAGAAGCGGTCGGTGATTCAGGCCTGAAACTGGAAGGCCCCACCTCCCAAGAAGTTGGCGCTGTGATAGCGAGTGGTGTTGGTGGCCTAGATACAATTGTTGGGCAGGCTTTTGCGTTGAGTGAAAAGGGAGCTAGAAGGGTTAGTCCATTTACAGTTCCTATGATGATGCCAAATGCTGCTGCAGGTATTGTATCGATACATTTAGGTTGTAGAGGGCCTAGTTTTGCTACTGCTTCGGCTTGTGCCTCATCGGCTGATGCCCTTGGAGTGGCTCTTGATACTATAAGAATGGGAAGGGCAAAAGCCATGCTTGCGGGTGGAACCGAGGCGACAATCATTCCTATTTGCGTTGCTTCATTCGAGCAGGCGCATGCTCTGAATTCCAACAGTAATGACACCCCCGAAAAAGCCTCCAGGCCGTTTGATCTAGACAGGGACGGCTTTATTTTATCGGAGGGAGCTGCGATTCTAGTCTTGGAAGAAGAGGAGCACGCGAAGGCTCGAGGTGCAAGGATCATAGCCGAATTTGCCGGTTATGGTGCCGGTTCTGACGGCTTTCATATTACGGCCCCCGAGCCCGGCGGAATTGGTGCAATACAAGCTATGAGGACTGCACTTTCTGATGCAGGGGCAGGTACGGATGAAGTGGTATACATAAATGCACACGGGACCTCTACTCAGCTCAATGATAAGGTCGAAGCGCTTGCGATAAGTAAGGTCTTTGGTCACTCTAATACGCCCATAAGTTCAACAAAGTCTATGACTGGACACCTGGCAGGAGCTGCAGGTGCGCTAGAGGCTGTTATATGTGCCAAGACGATAGAAACTGGCATTGCGGCACCCACGATTAACTACGACAACCCGGATCCTGAATGCGATGTCGATTGCATACCTTGGGAACCGAGAGAGATTGGGAAAGGGGTAATTTTATCCAACTCATTTGGATTTGGAGGACACAGCTCATCTCTTGCATTTAGGCCGTACGAGTTATGACTTGCGAAAATTCGCAACTATCTCTTAATATGTTCTGCAAATTCTCCGGCAAAGATTACTGATTTAAATGGAGCTTAAATAAGTTAATGTCAGCCGCGAAGACAGAGTTTGTATACGAACCGTTCGCAGATACCGAAGAGTACAACTTGGTTAACGCTGATTTGATCGGCACTTGGATAGAGTCTCTCAAGGAGAGAGGCCATGAGGGAGTAGGTCGTCTTTTGGATATCGCCACCGGTGTTGGAACTATGGCAAAATTATTTTTAGATAATATCCCGCCACATTGGAGTATTCCAACCGTGATTTGCCTGGATCAGAGTAAAGAGGCGCTGGAACAGACTAAGCGGAATCTGCAAGGTAAAACAACCAACGTCGAGTTTATGCATTCCAGGGCGCAGGATATGGATCTTCCAGAAAACAGCATAGATGTGGCTCTTTGGGGGAACGGAATTCATTATCTCGATGCGGATGAGCAGGAAGAAACACTGACTAAGGTGAAGCGTGCATTAAAGAGTGGTGGGTGGTTATTCTTCAATTCCGCATTTTATGCAGAGTCTAGACCTCCTGAAACCATAGCTTTTTACCGTGCGCAGGTCAGGCGGGCGGTCGAGTATCTAAAATCCAAAGGGATCAATAGGGATCGGATGGATGCCAGGCCTTCTGCCAGCAACTTCTTCGCAAAAGAGTATTATGAGGATTTGGTGAAGAAAGTTGGGTTCAGCCTAGAGGATGTCAGGGAGAAAGTGGTGCGGCTAAGTGGTGCCGCCATGGAGCACATAAGTGCATTTCAGCAGTACGCAGCTGGAGCTTTGCATGGATACAACCCTCCTGCTGCCGCCGAAGCCATGAAAGCTTCTGTTGCACCAGCCATGGAGCAACACGGAGAGCCTGATGCTAACGGCATACTCGCAGTCAGGCGCAACTGGCTTTCTATAAGCGCTTTAGTACGATAGATTCACTTTTCTGTCGTCTCCAATTAGGCGTACATTTCTGAATTATCAACGCGCATTTTGTTGTTTTATCGCTTATTAATTACCCCCACCGAAATATTTATAAAAACCATTTAAAAAGTACAAAACTGTTAGGTTGACATTATGCCTAGATGAATGATATAAATTCTTGGCGTGTGTAATAGAGCCGAAAGACTTTTACGGTCATCGGCTTCTTTTGCTTATGCTTGTGGTCGCCTTGAATCGACACTGAAAAGTGACATAGGCGGTCAGGTCTTGAAATAGCGGAATAATAAAATACATAGGTGTCGATTGCATAAATCGGGGGTTGTAACGTGAGCAAGTTGAGTAAGTATTTAGTTGCTAGTGGGCATTATCCTAAAAGAGGAATGGCAGTGCTTGCGGTTACCGCGGCAGCGGTTGCGATGCTACTACTTTTCCCAGGCCCAGCGATGGGTATCAGCACAGGGGTTGACCCTGACAAGAGCTCATACCTGCTGGGTGAGACTATCCAGTTTGACGGAGAGATAAACCTCTCAGACGGAGAGACTAAAGAGATCTCCTCCGTAACCTTGACTGTGAATGGTAGTCAGGGCTTTACGCAGGCACTCGATGTCGAGGTTGGAACTTACTCTTACCCTGAAAATGACCTAACCGTAGTAGTGACTTGGGATAATGTGGCTTTCTCATCTGGGTACGGATCTTACGGTTATGGATATGTTATCGGTAGCGGTAACAGTGCCAAAATAGAGTATGACATAACTTGGGATCCCCCGATCCTACTTGACCCCCCGCCAACCTACAGCCTCGCACCTAACACCGTAGCGGCATTCGACATTCCGCAGGCAACTCCCCCGAGCTTACCTGCTGGCCTTCCAGATGAGCTTCCCACGCTTTCGACCGGATTTGATATACCATCTGTTTCAGAGGTTGATCAAAATGCACCAGATCCGTTACCGACTTTGACGGCTTTGGCGAACGCGATACCTCTCAAAACGGCAGCGGTTCAAGGAGCACCGAGTGACTTGACCTCAAACCAGGAGATAAGTGACGTAGCTTTCGAGATTCCGACTGTTACGGACGACCTAGTTGCAGGCGTAGCATCAGCTCCTGATGCTACAGCATTAGTTACAACTTCAGATGACATAATTGGTTTAGCAAGAGACGGCAACGGTAATTTGTATGCTCTTGTTGATGGTGGTAACGATGTTGATCAGATTAAAAAATATGACTCTAGTGGCAGCGTAGTTTCCGCATTCGGCTCGAGCGGCGTCGCGGACGTAGTAGACGAGAATGGCACCGACATTACTCAAGCAAAAGGCATCGCCGCCGC